>NZ_DJDV01000089.1:33775-85757 GCF_002431195.1 Sphingobium sp. UBA5915
GCAGCACCCACATCTTGCTGAGTGTGGGCTTGTCGACCAGCAGCTCTTCCTTGCGGGTGCCGGACTTGCCAACATCGAGCGCCGGGAAAATGCGCTTGTCCGCAACCTTGCGGTCCAGCACGATTTCCGAGTTGCCGGTGCCCTTGAACTCTTCGAAAATGACTTCGTCCATACGGCTGCCGGTGTCGATCAACGCGGTGGCGATGATGGAGAGCGAACCACCCTCCTCAATATTGCGCGCCGCACCGAAGAAACGCTTGGGCCGCTGGAGCGCATTCGCGTCGACGCCGCCGGTTAGCACCTTGCCCGACGAAGGAACGACGGTGTTGTAGGCGCGGCCAAGGCGGGTGATGGAGTCAAGGAGGATGACGACGTCCTTCTTATGCTCGACCAGACGCTTGGCCTTTTCGATCACCATTTCGGCGACCTGGACGTGGCGAGTGGCGGGCTCGTCGAAGGTGGAGGAGACAACCTCACCCTTCACGCTGCGCTGCATGTCGGTGACTTCCTCGGGCCGCTCGTCGATCAACAGCACGATCAGGAAGACTTCGGGATGATTGTCGGTGATCGCCTTGGCGATATTCTGCAGCATCACCGTCTTGCCGACGCGCGGCGGCGCGACGATCAGCGTGCGCTGGCCCTTGCCCTGCGGGGAAACGATGTCGATGACGCGGGCCGACTTGTCCTTGACGGTCGGGTCCAGCGTATCGAGCCGCAGCTTCTCGTCCGGATAGAGCGGCGTCAGATTGTCGAAATTGACGCGGTGGCGAACCACATCGGGATCATCGAAATTGACCGTGGTCAGCTTGGTGAGGGCAAAATAGCGCTCGCCATCCTTGGGCGCGCGGATCTCACCTTCCACCGTGTCGCCAGTGCGCAGGCCGAATTTGCGGACCTGATTAGGCGAAACATAGATGTCATCGGGACCAGCCAGGAAATTGGCTTCCGGGCTGCGCAGGAAGCCGAAACCATCGGGCAGCACCTCGATCGTGCCTTCACCCATGATCTGTTCGCCATTTTCCGCCTCGGCCTTCAGGATCGCGAACATCAGGTCCTGTTTGCGCAACGTCGATGCGCCTTCTACGCCCAGTTCCTCCGCCATGGTGACGAGGTCGGCGGGGACGGTTTTCTTGAGGTCCTTGAGGTGCATGAGCGAGTCGGTCCGATGAGGTGAAGAAGGAAAAGGCCGGAAAGGAAGGATTTAGCCGGCGAGGACCGCCGGGACTCCGCGCTCCGGAAGGGCGTGGACAGGTTGATTGCGTGTAGCGGGCCGTGCATCCTTCCGTCAAGCTGGGACAGGCATCCAAAATCCGCAAATCTGGGGCCCGTTCGCCAATGGCGCGGTCAGCGGTGCACATGGCGCGATTGTCGCCTGTCATGCTATAAGGGCGGCAGAAGACACGAAAAGGATGAGGATATGGGACGGCTCCCTGCCCTGCTGGCGATCATGCTGGCGTTCGTCAACGCGCCCCTGGCTGCGCAGACGCCGCCGCTCGATCCACAAGTACCTCCCGCGCTCGTGCGCACCGCCAGCCTGGACGATCGCGTCACCATCCCCATTTCCATCGACGGCAAGGGGCCATGGCCCTTCGTCATTGATACTGGATCGCAGCGCACGGTGATCGCGCGCGACCTGGCTCAACGCCTGGCGTTGCCGCCGCGCGCCGATGTCACGATCCTCAGCATGACCGGGCGGTCCCAGGTCGCAACGGTCGCCCTGCCGCGCCTGACATTCGGTGCGGGCGTGATCGACGATATCGAAGCGCCTGTGCTGGAGGGGGAGCATCTGGGCGCGGCGGGCCTGTTGGGGCTGGATAGCCTGCACGACAGGCGCGTCGTCCTGAATTTCCGCAGCGGCACGATGGACATTGCCGACAGTGGCCGCCGACGGACATTTCCAACCGATCCCGACACGATCGTGGTGGAGGCGCGGCGCAAGCGCGGGCAGCTGATTCTATTGGATTCGCGGGTCAACGGGATGCGGGTCAACATCATGCTCGATACCGGCAGCCATTACAGCATCGGCAACCTGGCGCTACGCGACAAGCTGCTGCGCAAAAAGCGCGCGCCCGACCTGCTGACCGCGACACTCACCAGCGTCACGGGCGGCACGCTGATCGGGGAAGTCGGCCGCATAGGATCGGTGGCGCTGGGCCGCGTCAACCTGACCGAAGTGCCGGTGATCTTTGCCGACGCCAGCCCCTTTGCGGAACTGGGCATGCAGGACAAGCCCGCCTTGCTGCTGGGCATCAGCGCGCTGCGCGTGTTCGACCGGGTGGCGATCGATTTCGCGCGGGGAAAGGTCGACTTCCTGTTACCCGACGCCAATGCGATCACGCCCACACGCTTGGCGGCGAACCAACCGGCGGACGGCTGAGCCGCGTTTCAGGGCTGCTGCGATGGCGGCCGGTTGGACGGCGGCTGTTGCGCCGGCTGGCGCGCGGGGTCGCGGCCCAGCACATTGTCGATCCACTGCTGGTCGAGCCGCGGCGGCTGCGGGCGATCCTGCGGGTCGACCTCCATATCCGGCTCATCCTCATAGCCCTGCGAAGGCGCGGGGGCTGGCGGCTCGATCGGATAGCCATTTTCATCGACCATCATGCCGCCGGCATAGGCGCCATTGTCGGGGCCCTCATAATAGGCCTCTTCATCCGGTTCGAGCTGCCATTCGGGCAGGGTGACTTCGGTGTCGAACTTTTCGACCGGTCGCTTGGCGACGGCGACCTTCATATAGTCCGCGAAGGCGCGGGCCGGGGCGCGGCCCCCCTGCAATCCGCCCACCGCACGCGCATCATCGCGGCCCATCCAGACGCCGGTGGTGATGCCGCTGGAAAAGCCCAGGAACCAGCCATCCTTGTTGCTGCTGGTGGTGCCAGTCTTGCCCGCGACTGGCCGGCCGATCTGTGCAGCGCGGCCCGTCCCGGTGCTGACCGCGGTCTGCATCAAGTCGGTCATCCCAGCGGCCACCCAGGGCGCAACCAGCACGCGGCTGGTGTCATCCTGATGTTCGTAGAGCAGTCGCCCGTCCGCCGTCGTCACCTTGGTGATGCCATAGGGCGTGACCGCGATCCCCTTGCGCGCGATCGAGGCAAAGGCGCGCGTCATGTCGATCAGGCGCACGTCGGACGTGCCCAGCACCATGGAAGGATGGGTGTTAATCGGCGTCGATATGCCAAAGCGGCGGGCCATGTCGGCGACGGTGGAAAAGCCCACTTCCACGCCCAGCTTGGCTGCGACCGTGTTGATGGAATAGGCAAAGGCGGTGCGGATATCGATCGCGCCGGCGAAGCGGCCATTGCTGTTGCGGGGGCTCCACCCGTTGATCGTTACCGGCTCGTCGGTGATGCCGGTGTCGGGCGTATAGCCCGCCTCGAGCGCTGCCATATAGACGAAGATCTTCCACGCGGAACCGGGCTGACGGGTGGCGGTGACGGCCCGGTTATAGTTGGACGACACATAATCAAGGCCGCCGACCATCGCACGCACGGCGCCGTCGCGATCCAGGCTGACCATGGCGCCTTGCGCGCCCTTGGGCGCGTTGGCCTGCACCGCTGCGGTCGCGGCCCGCTGCATGCCAAGGTCGATCGTGGTATAGACCTCCAGCGGCTCATTGGGTTCGTCGATCAGCAGGTCGAGCTGCGGCAACGCCCAGTCGGTGAAATAGCGCACGCTGTTCTGCGGCGGTTCGGGCGCCATCTTGACGTCGTCCAGGTCTACACTGGCGCGCTCCGATGCTGAAATCTTGCCATTATCCTGCATCAGGTCGAGCACGACGCCCGCGCGGCCGATCGCCGCCTCGGCGTCGGCGGTGGGGGAATAGCTGGAAGGCGCCTTGACAAGTCCGGCGATGATCGCGGCCTCTGGCAAGTCGATCGTCGTTGCGGGATGGCCAAAGAATTTGCGACTGGCGGCATCGATGCCATAGGCGCCGCCGCCAAAATACACCTTGTTAAGATAGAGTTCGAGGATCTGCCGCTTGGAAAATTTGCGTTCCATCGCCAACGCCAGCACCATTTCGCGGATCTTCCGCCCGAAACTATAGCTGTTGTTGAGGAAGATGTTGCGCGTCACCTGCTGCGTAATGGTCGATGCGCCCTGCAGGCGGCGGCCGGACCCGCGCCGTTCCACCGCAACCCAGGCGGCGCGCGCCATGCCGACGGGGTCGATGCCGGGATGCATGTAGAAACGCTTGTCTTCGGTCGAGACCATCGCGTCAACCATGACCGCCGGGATCTGATCATAGGTCATCCAGCGGCCGAAACTGGGACCAAGCGAAACGATCACGCTGCCATCGGCGGCATGGACGCGGATCATCTGGCCATTGGGCGAGGATTTGAGACTTTCATAGTCGGGCAGCGACTGAAGCGCGATCACGACAGCGATCACCAGCGCCAACATGGCCGCGACCGCTGCCGCCAGGCCGATCTTCAGCCCGCGCATCAGCCATTTCCTGACGCCGCGGGGCGTGCCCTTGCTCTTGCCTGATCCTGCCATCTGTGCCGCCCCGGATACGCGCTAAACCTGGTCCGGGCCAGCGCAAATCATGCGTCCGGCATTCGAAATGGACCGCTTCGCCCCTTCCATGGCGATACGCGCTTTACCAGCGATGAACGATCATGGATGCTGTTCGCGCGGCTTGAAGTCCAGACTGGCGCTGTTCATGCAGTAACGCAGGCCATTGACGCCGGGGCCATCGGGAAAGACATGGCCCAGATGCCCGTCACATTTGGCGCAGCGCACTTCGGTGCGGATCATGCCGTGACTGGTGTCGCGAATTTCCTCGACCGCGTCGATGTCGACGGGCGCTGTGAAGCTGGGCCAGCCCGATCCGCTATCATATTTTTCCTCGCCATCGAACAGTTCCGCGCCGCAGCCGGCGCAATAATAGACGCCATCGATCTTGTTGGCGTTGAGCTTGCCGGTGAAGGCCCGCTCCGTGCCCCCTTCGCGCAGCACATGAAATTGTTCGGGGGTCAGGCGCTGGCGCCATTCGGCGTCGGTGAGGCTGATCTTTTCCATGGCGGCAATATGGCCATGGGGCGAAGGCGGATCAAGCCCGCTCCCGCGCTGCCTGCCGCGCGATGGCCAGCAACTCATGCCGCACCATCAGGTCGCCCAGGCCCCTGCCCCCGCGGCTCGATCGCTCGGCTGCCAATAATCGCTGGATCACGCGCGCGATGCCGGGCGCGTCCCAAAGTCGCACCTGCCGCGTCACCAGCCCCTTTTCCTTCCAGAACACCGCGCGGCCGGCCTGATCGACCGCCGCCTCCAGCCGCCCGCTGGCGTCGAAGGCGTCACGGATCGTCGCCAGCAGCATCGCGCGGGTGAGCAACGGGCGGATCACAGCCGCCATTGCGGCGCCCGCCTGCGCCAATGCCGTCAATTCGCGATGCATCGCCCGAAGGTCGCCGCCCAGCACGGCGTTGACCAGGGGACCGACTTCCGTTTCAGGATTATCCGCCGACAGCGCATCCAGCGCTTCCGCCGTGGCTTCGGCCGGCCGGTCGGGCGCCGCGTCGAGATAGAGAATCAGCTTTTCGATCTCGCCCGCCATCAGCGCCCGGTCCCCGCCCGACAGGTCGACGATCCGCCGGGCCAAGTCAGACGACAGGCGCAGCCCGCCGTCCCGCGCAATACCGATGGCGATCTGCTCCGCCTCCCGCCCGTCGGGTTGATAGGAGATGCAGGCCAATATGCCTTTATGATCGAGCGCCAGCTTGGCCAGCTTCGACGTCGGCTTGAGCGCGCCGGCGACCGCGATCACCGGGTTGCCCGCCGCTTCGGCGTCCAGCAAGGCGTTGAGGGCGGGCAGGCAATCATCGCCAATGCCGTTGACGCGAATCCACCGCTTGTCGCCGAACATGGAAAAGGCCGCCGCTTCGTCGGACAGGCGCGCCGGATCCTCGCGCAGGGTCGGCGCGTCGAGATCGATCCGCTCCGCCTGCGGCCCCATGGCGCGTTCAAGACGCTTCGCCAGCGCCTGGCTGCCCGCCTCATCGGGGCCGTAGAGCAGGAAGAACCGGGTGTTCGCGGCCGCACCCTGACCGGGGGCGTCCAGCGCCTTTTCCATCTGGCCGCGATTGGCCTTCAAGGATTGGCGGCCTTGCGCGAATAGAGAGCAAGGCGGGTGATAATCTGATCAGCGACCGTCTGCGACAGCCGTTCCAGCGCGGTATCCTCAGCCGCGATGGTCGCATATTCGCTGGACGTGACGTCGATGCCCGCGTCCGACCCGGCGGTGTCGTCCAATATCTGTGCGCCGGTGCTTTCATCCACCAACTGATAGCGCGCGCGCAGCGTCCGCCGCTCGCGCGTGATCGCCGCGTCGGCGCGCAGACCCAGGCCCGCAATATTATCGTCCAGCTTGACGACCAGTCGGTAGCGCGGGCCGCTGCCGCTCTGCATCGCGGCCAGCCGATCGTTGAGGGCATTGCGGACCAGCCAGCCCGCCTTGCCCTCGATGGGGGCGACCTCGACATTGCCCAGCGCCCGCGCGACCGGCCCAGCGCCGCCCCCACCATAGACCGGCCGCAGCCCGCAGGCGGTAAGGGACGCAAGGCCGATAAGGGGGACGATGACGGGAAGGATGCGCTTCATGATCCGGACCCTTAAACCTTCCGTCGTTCCCGCGAAAGCGGGAACGACGAGGTTCGATTCAGATGACCAGATTGACCAGCCGGTCGGGCACCACGATCACCTTCTTGGGGCTGGCACCGTCCAGGATACGGGCGACATTGGGGGCAGCGAGCGCCAGCCTTTCCAGTTCGTCCCGGGGCGTTCCCTTGGCCACGGTGATGGTGTCGCGCAGCTTGCCCATGACCTGGCAGGCGATGGTGACTTCATCATCGACCAGCAGCGCGGGATCGACCGCCGGCCATGAAGCCTCGGCGATCAGGCTGGAACAGCCATTGTCCTGCCCCATCTGCGCCCAGCCTTCCTCGGCCAGATGCGGCGTCATCGGCGCGACCAGCAGCGCCAGCGTACGAATGGCGGTGGTGCGGCTGGCCGATGGCCTGGCCTTTTCGACCGCGTTCACCAGCTCGTAGATCTTGGCGACCGCCTTATTGAAGCCCAGCGATTCAATATCCTTCGCCACGCCGTCGATCGTCTGGTGCAGCTTGCGGTCCAGCGCCTTGTCTTGGCCTTCCGCCGCCGCATCGGCCTCAGCGAACAGCCGCCAGACACGGTTGACGAAACGCCAGCTGCCCTCGATGCCGCTGTCGGTCCAGGGCAGATCGCGCTCGGGCGGGCTGTCGGACAGCATGAACCAGCGCACCGCGTCCGCACCATATTGTTCGATGATGTCATCGGGATCGACGACATTTTTCTTGGACTTGGACATTTTTTCGACGCGGCCAACGGTAACGGCCGCGCCGCTTTCGATATGCGTATAGTCGTCGCCGGACTTCTTCACCTCGCCGGGCGACAGCCAGCTGCCATCGCCGGCCTTGTATGTTTCATGCGTCACCATGCCCTGGGTGAACAGCCCGGTGAACGGCTCGGCAAAGCCCAGCTGCCCCATATGCTGGAGCGCGCGCGTCCAGAAGCGGGCGTAGAGAAGATGCAGGATCGCATGTTCGACGCCGCCAATATATTGGCCGACCGGCAGCCATTGCTCGACCGTGGCGCGATCGAACGGCCTGTCCTTTGGCTGGCTGGCAAAGCGAATGAAATACCAGCTGGAATCGGCGAACGTATCGAGCGTGTCGGTTTCGCGCCGGGCGGGCTTGCCGCAGGCCGGGCAGTCGACATGCTTCCAGGTCGGATGCCGGTCGAGCGGGTTGCCGGGAATGTCGAAGTTGACATCCTCTGGCAGCACGACCGGCAGCTGATCCTTGGGTACCGGGACCACGCCGCAGCCGTCACAATGGATCACGGGGATCGGCGTGCCCCAGTAACGCTGACGCGACACGCCCCAGTCGCGCAGGCGGAACACGGTCTTGCCCTCGCCCCAGCCTTCGCTCTCGGCGCGGGCGATGACGGCGGCCTTGGCCTCTTCCACCGCCATTCCATCAAGGAAGCGGGAGTTCACCAGACGGCCGGGGCCGGTATAGGCCTCGTCATGAATGGGCTCGTCGGCCTCGCCCTCGGCGGCGACCACGCGCTCCACGGGAAGCATATATTTGCGAGCGAAGTCGAGGTCGCGCTGGTCATGGCCGGGCACGCCCATGACCGCGCCCGTGCCATAGTCCATCAGCACGAAATTGGCGATGAAGACGGGCAGCTGCCAATCAGGGTCGAACGGATGAACCATCGACAAGCCGGTATCGAAACCCAGCTTTTCGGCCGTCTCCAGCTCGGCCGCGGTGGTGCCGCCTTCTTTGCATTTCTCGATGAAGGCGGCGGCGTCCGCATTGTTGGCGGCGATCGCCTGCGCCACGGGATGATCCGCGGCGATCGCGACGAAACTGGCGCCGAAGATGGTGTCCGGCCGGGTCGAATAGACCGCGATCCCCGCGCCCGCGTCCAGACCCTCCAGCGCTTCGCGTTCCGGGAAGGGCGCGAAGTCGAACCGGAATTGGAGCCCAACCGACTTGCCGATCCAGTTTTCCTGCATGGTCCGCACCTTTTCGGGCCATTGGTCGAGGCTCTTCAGCCCGTCCAGCAGGTCGTCGGCGAACTGGGTGATCTTGAGGAACCACTGGTTGAGCTTGCGCTTTTCGACCGGCGCACCCGATCGCCAGCCCTTGCCGTCGATCACCTGTTCGTTCGCCAGCACGGTCATGTCGACCGGGTCCCAGTTGACCGACGATTCCTTGCGATAGACGAGGCCAGCCTCCAGCATGTCCAGGAACAGCGCCTGTTCATGGCCATAATAGTCCGGTTCGCAGGTGGCGAGTTCGCGGCTCCAGTCGATCGCGAAGCCCAGCTTTTTCAGCTGCGCGCGCATGTTGGCGATGTTGGAACGGGTCCAGTCGCCTGGATGCACCTTCTTTTCCATCGCGGCGTTTTCGGCCGGCATGCCAAAGGCGTCCCAGCCCATCGGGTGCAGCACTTCATGCCCGGTCATGCGGCGGAACCGCGCCAGCACGTCGCCCATCGAATAGTTGCGCACATGGCCGATATGGATGCGCCCCGATGGATAGGGAAACATCTCCAGCACGTAGGATCGCGGCTTGGGCGAAGCATCGTTCGCGCGAAAGCTCTGCTTTTCGTCCCACATCGCCTGCCAGCGGGCGTCGGCCTCCAGCGGGTTGAAGCGCCTTTGCATCTCTAATCCTTACACATACGCGCGGGGCTGGGCCTGCGATGAAGCCCAGCCCCGGATGCTGAAAAACGGGCCGCGCCGCGCGGCCCCTGGAAATTGGGGTAGGGTCAGCCGATCGCCATGCGGCGCAGGTCGCGCGCCTTGGTGAGGATGATCTCCTCCAGCTTCTGCACCGTGGCGGCCTTGACCGGGGCATCGACCCAGGCGCCATTCTGGCTGACCTGGCGGCTGGCAGCGACGCGCACCGCATCGGCGCGCAGATCCTGATCCAGGATCGACACGGTCAGCTTCATCCGCTCGCCGGGCGTATTGGGATCGATATACCAGTCGGTGACGACCACGCCACCGTTCGAGTCGGTCTGCGCCAGCGGCATGAAGGACAAGGTGTCGAGCGTCGCGCGCCACAGATAGGCGTTGACGCCGATCGTCGTCACGCGAGAGGCGGCGAGATCCGCCTTGGGCCGGTCCTTGGAACCACCGCCGCACGCCGCGAGCGGCAGAAGCGCAGCCAGCAGCAGACCGGCGGAAACAGGGGCGGGAAGGCGACGGGCCATCAGGCATGTCCTAGCTTGAAAAGACGAAAATCAGCCCGCTTCTATAGTGTCCGCGCGCCATTGGGCAAGGGGCGCTGGATCAGTCCGTCGCGCGCGGGCGTTGACCGCGAAATTATTGCGCCGCCGGCACCTTCGACAAACATGTGGGTTTGGAGCAACAGCTTGGATAAAAAGCCGCCGGGCCTCTAGCCAGTGGCGGCTTTGTCGGTGTAATGCGTTAACAAATACAAGTTGGCGGGGACGAGATTCGGGTCATGCGCATGAACAGGGGATATTTAGCGGTAGCAGGATCGGCAATTGCCGTTGCCGGCTTCCTGCTGTCTCCCGCCATTGGCGCGGCGACGGATCTGGCGCCGCTGCGCCCCGATGCGCCGGTATCGCTGGGCGCGCTCGGCAGCATTTCCTCCTTCACCCCCACCACCAAGGATCCTCAGCTTGCTGCGGCTTACGCCAAGATCGCAGCATCCGCCAGCCGGCAGGGTTTCCGCTTCACGCCCACCAGCGGATCGCTGAGCGGCCAGCGTGAAATCACCATCATGGTCCGCGCGAGCGATCGCGGTGGCTCGGACAAGACCGAGACGCCCGTCGATATCAAGCCCATGGCCTTCAGCCTGAACGGCGCGCATAACTGGCGCAAATTTGCCCTGCCCGAATCGGTGGGCCGCAAGGCGCTTGACCCGGTGCCGGTCGAAACGATGGTTGATGCCAAGAATTTCTCCCTCGATGATGGCAAGAAGGACCGTTTCAGCACCAAGGTACTGATCGAGAGCCGTCGCGAACCGAGCGCCGCGCGCAACCCGGCGGCTGAGAAGGATTATTCGCTGGACCTCGCCAGTTCCTATTCGCTGACCCGTAACCTCAACGTAACGGCGGGCGTGCGCTACAACAATAATGTCGTGGGCCGTTTGACCCCCATGACCGACGACCGACAGGACAGTCAGGCCGTCTATTTGGGCACCAGCTTCAAATTCTGACGGCTTGGCCGTGGATCGATTCGCGCCGGTGATCAATGCGCGGCACGGGTTTCCGCAACGCGGTGTTGCGTGAATCTGAACCACGAACGGCCCCCAACCTGGTTGATCCCATCCATGGCTTGGCTATCAACGTCGTGATGCCCCCCCGCCTTCACCCTTGCCGATGATTCGCCGGCACTTCGGCACGTTTCGCGGACTGGTGCGGCTTGCCCTCTCCTATCCACAGATGTTTCTGGGCCTGTCCACGGGCAGGTCGTTCGATCCCGCCTGCGTGCGCCGACTGGTCTTCGTCTGCCAGGGCAATATCTGCCGCAGCGCCTTTGCCGAGGCGGTAGCGCGTCGTGCCGGCCTGCGCGCGGTATCCGTGGGCCTTTCCACCACGCCCGGTCGCCCCGCCCATCCGCCCGCAATCGCGGCCGCGCACGCGCTTGGCCACGACCTCCACGCCCATCGCGCCACCGATCTTGCAGATTATCAGCCGCAGCCGGGCGACCTGCTGCTGGTGATGGAAGTGCGGCAACTGGCCCGGTTGGCCGCAGATCCGCGCCTGCGCGACGTGCCGCGCACATTGCTCGGCCGATGGACCCGACCGATGACGCCGCATCTGCACGACCCTTATGGGCTGGACGAGGAATATATGGTGCAGTGCCTGACCCGCATCGAAAGGGCGGTCGCCCGGATCGCTGTCAGCCTTCCCGGCGCACGGCTTTCCTGACTATCTGCGCCATGTCGCGCAGCCACGGCCGGAAGTCGTGCCAGGACCACACATAATAACGCGATCGCGGATCGAGAAATCCCATCAGATAGCCCGCCAGCTCCGCCAGCGGCCGCCGACGGAAATAGGGATCGTCGATCGTGCGCGGCCGCAGCAGAATGCGCCCCAGCCGCTTGGTTTCGGGCACCATGTAACGCGCGCGCAGATCGTCGCGGGGCGCCCGAGCCGGATCGGTCTGCCCCAGGACGACACGGCGATAGGCCTCCCAGGCGAAATGCGCGCCGCAATGCCAGGCAAGCGGTTGGCTGCCCCAGAAGCGGCCATTGACCTCCATCAGCCAATATCGATCATTGTCAGGATCATGGCGATATTCGACCATTGCCTGACCCTCCCACCCAATGGCCCGCAGCAATTTTTCCGACAGCGCCATTTGCGCGTCATGGCGGTCCATCGGTTCTGCCCGGCAAAGCGTCGATACGCCACCTTCGGGCGGCCATTCATGCAACCGCCGATGCTGAAAGCGCAGCGTGGCGCGGCCGCCCTGCATGTAGAGCATCTGCCCCAGGCCATGACCGGCGCAATATTGCTGGATCAGGGGCCAGCGGCCGATGGGGGCAAATCGATCCAGCAAGATACGCAGATCATCGGGACCGTGCAGATAATCCGTTTTGCGCCACTCCAGGCCCGCGGCCTCCAGCACGGGCAAGATCGCCTGCGGGTTCGCCCATTTGGCGACGAGGGGATAGCGCATGTCCGCAAGGCGCGCGGCGAAATCCTCACCAGGCACCGGTTGCCATGTCTGCGGGGTAAGCAGGCCCGCCCCGGCTGCGGCCTCCAGCGTCTGCCGCTTGTCCAGCACGCGCGCCAGGCGATCGAGCCGAGGCGCGAGAATATGACAATCGCCGATCATCGGCGGCATCGTCGCCAATTCCATCAGGTCGGATTCAGCGATCGCCAACACGGCGCGCGCGCCTGTCCGCGCGATAAGATCGGGCAGCCAGGATGCAATCAACCCGTCAGGGCGCCGGGTCCAGCCCCGGCAATGACGCGAGGCGACAGCGATGGCGGACGCATCACGCGCGACGCCATGCACAGGAACATCATGCTCCCCCAACTCTCGCGTGATCGTCAGGGCGATGGCATTTTCCATGCCAAGGAGGAGAACGCCGGGCAGCGCGCTCACGCAGGGATAAGCCGATGCTCGTAGCGCCACGTGGCCAGTGCCTGCGCCGCCATGCGCATTCCGGTGCGCAACCGGCTGGGCGGCACGCGATCCAGGGGACGTTCAGGCGCGTCGGCCAGCGCCGGTGAAAGATCACGGAAGCCCATGCCGCGCACCCCCGGCAATCCAGCAGCTTCGCGGCACAGCTGTTCGAACCGGCGGATCACGGCCCCGTTCGGCCGCGCGCGATCGCGCGACAGCATTTCGAAACTATGGGTCACCACGACAAAGGCGTCATGACCGTTGCGGACGGCGTGACGCAGGCCGGCGCGCATCTCGTCCGCCGACATGGCGCAAATCTGCGCCGGTCGAAATCCGCCGGGACGGTCGATGATGCCTGAAACGGGCAATTCGGCCACGCCATGGATACGCTTTGCGCCAATCTGTCCATGATCTGCCGAAATGCGGCAGTCGCCGCCCAGATAGGCAGGGTTGACGCTGCTGTCCCAGTCGATGCCGACAGCCGCCAGTGCACGCAGCGTATCGTCATTGGCCCCGAAATTGCCGGCGCGAAAGGCCGTGATCGGCGGCGCGCCGGCTTGCTCCAGATAGTCTTTGGCCAAACCGAGCAGCGTTACCTGATCGCCTAGCGAGAAATCGCCGATATTGCGCCCCTGACGCCCTTCGACAGGCGAGTCCCTGGCCCAGGCGAGCCATTCGGTGTGGATATGCAATTGCACCTCATGCCCGCGACCGACGATCTCACCGACGATCGGCGTAAGGAAGGCCGCGCCATGAACCAGCGCAGGCAGCGGGTCGAGGAAGAACACGCCTGTCAGCCCATGGCGATCCAGCACATCCATCTGCCAGCCAATGCCACAGGCCCGGCCACCTGTTTCGGCATGGATCGATCGTCGCAGATTTTCGTCGAGGCTCAGCCCGCGTTGCTGCAACAGGGCGGACAGCTCGGTATCGACGGTGATGAGCAACGCGGTCATGCGGTGATCCGGCCAGAGTGTCCTGCTCCTGTAGGCGCAATGCGTTAAGGAGCCGTATTATGTCCGGGATATGTCGGCATGCGCGCCGCTGCGCAATATGGAGGACCGATTTTGTCAATCGAGCAGTGCGAACTCGCCATAGCTGCCTTGGAAGAAGAGCAGGGGCCGCTCGGGCCGCTCCACCTCCAGCGCGACTACGCGCCCCAGCACGATGTGGTGATCGCCCGCTTCATGCACCGCATCGAGCGTGCAGTCGATCCAGGCGACGACATCGTCCAGGATCGGAGAGCCGTGGGCCGATACGCGATGGGCGATGCCGGCAAATTTATCGACTCCGGGCGCGGCAATCTGACGACATACCGGCAGCTGATCGCTGGCGAGGATATTGACGCAAAAGCGGCCGACCTTTTCAATGCGGGGCCAGCTGCTCGACGTCTTGGCCGGGAAAAAGGCGACCAAGGGCGGATCGAGCGAGACGGAGGTGAAGGAACCGACCACCATGCCCACCGGCGCGCCATCCTCTTCGACGGCGGTCACGACGCACACACCGGTCGGGTAATGGCCGAGCACGCGACGAAAGGTCGCGCTGTCAAAACCGGTCATGCCCATGGCGTCACGCTCCCCATTGCTGTTGTCGCGCCTTCCCTGTCGCGTCGAGACGCTCTGGCGCAAGCGAAAAGCGACAGGGAACCGGTCAGAGCGCCACGCCGCCCGCCGCCAGCACCGCCAAAGTCAGCAATTCCGACGCGTTGGAGGACATGGTCGCGATCTGCACGGATTTTTCCATCCCCACCAGCAGCGGGCCGATCATCGAGGTGCCACCCAGTTCACGCAGCAGCTTGGCCGAGATGTTGGCGGAATGCAGGCCCGGCATGACCAGGACATTGGCGGGACCCGACAACCGGCTGAAGGGATAATTTTTCATCACCGCCGGATTGAGCGCCGCGTCAGGCGTCATTTCGCCCTCATATTCGAAATCGACCGTTCGTTCGTCCAGCAGCTTCACCGCGCCGCGAATATTGTCGAGGAAGCTGCCGGGCGGGTTTCCGAAATTGGCGTAGGACAGGAAAGCAACACGCGGATCATGGCCCATGCGGCGCGCAACCGCGACTGTGCCCATGGCAATGTCGGCCAGTTCCGCCGCGCTCGGTCGCTCGTTCACCGTCGTGTCGGCCAGAAACACCGTCTTGTCCTTCGCCACCATGACATGGATGCCAAAGGGCGTGCGGCCGGCCGCCGGGTCCATGACCCGCTTTACCTCCCGCAGGGTCTGGGCATAGGGCCGGGTCATGCCGGTCAGCATCGCGTCGGCAACGCCCATCTTCACCAGCAAGGTGCCAAAGATATTGCGATCGCGGTTCACCATCCGCTCGCAGTCGCGGCGCAGATAGCCGCGGCGCTGAAGCCGCGCATAGAGCATGTCGACCATATCGGGCACCAATGGCGAATTGACGCTGTTATGCAGTTCAAAGCTCTCGGGATCGCGCACGCCCAGCGCGCGCAACTTGTCCATCACGTCGCCGCGCCCGACCAGGACGGGGACGCCATAGCCCAGTTCGCGAAACTGGATCGCGGCGCGCAGCACCACCTCCTCCTCCGCTTCGGCAAAGACCACGCGTTTGGGATTGGCCTTGGCGATTTCATAGGCGCTGTTGAGCACCGATGTCGTGGGATTGAGCCGCGCCTTTAGGGACTGGCGATAGGCGCCTAGATCCTCGATCGGTCGCTGCGCCATGCCGGTTTCCATCGCCGCTTGAGCGACAGCGGCCGGCACCACTTCCATCAGGCGCGGATCGAAGGGGGCAGGAATGATATAATCGGGCCCGAAACTGTGCGACCGGCCATAGGCCTTGGCCACTTCCTCAGGCACGCGTTCGCGCGCCAGTTCGGCGATCGCCTTGGCCGCCGCCAGCTTCATCGCCTCATTGATGCCGGTAGCCCGCACGTCCAGCGCCCCGCGAAAGATGAAGGGGAAACCCAGGACATTGTTGACCTGATTGGGGAAATCGGACCGCCCGGTCGCGACGATCGCGTCCGGCCGCACCGCCTTGGCATCGGGAGGCAGGATTTCGGGGTCGGGATTGGCCATGGCGAAGATGATCGGCTTGTCCGCCATGGACGCTACCATTTCCGGACTCATCGCGCCGGCAACCGAAAGGCCCAGGAACACATCCGCGCCCTTCACGGCTTCGGCCAGAGTGCGTGCGTCGGTCCTGACCGCATGGGCCGATTTCCACTGGTTCATGCCTTCGCTGCGGCCCTGGTAGATCACGCCCTTGCTGTCGCACATGATGACATTGTCGTGCGGCACGCCCAGCGCCTTTATGAGTTCGGTGCAGCTGATCGATGCGGCCCCGGCTCCATTCACCACCACCTTCATGGTCTTCATGTCGCGGCCCGTTAGGAGTGCGGCATTGAGTACGCCCGCAGCGGCGATGATCGCGGTGCCATGCTGGTCGTCGTGGAAGACGGGAATATTCATCCGCTCCTTCAGCGTCGTTTCTATAACGAAGCATTCGGGCGCCTTGATATCCTCCAGGTTGATGCCGCCAAAGCTCGGCTCCATCAGCTCGACCGCATCGATGAAGCGGTCGACATCCTCGGTCTTCAGTTCGATGTCGATCGAATCGACATCGGCAAAGCGCTTGAACAGCACCGCCTTGCCTTCCATCACCGGCTTGGAGGCGAGCGCGCCCAGATTGCCAAGGCCAAGAATTGCGGTGCCATTGGAGATGACTGCAACCAAATTGCCCTTGGCGGTATAATCGTAGGCGGTTGCGGGGTCGGCCGCGATGGCGCGGACCGGAACGGCGACACCAGGGGAATAAGCAAGGGAAAGGTCGCGTTGCGTCGCCATTGGCTTGGACGCGATGATCTCGATCTTTCCAGGCCGCCCGGTTGCGTGGAAGAACAGCGCCTCGCGTTCGGAAAATTCCACATTGGATCGGTCGGACATCATGGGCTCCCAACTATTGGAACTTTTGGAAAGATGAACAGGCCCTAGCGGTGCGCCTATCTTGTGGGCAAGTGCGAGATACGCAATTTTCCCGCACCTTTCGCGACGCTCTGGTTTCAGGCCGGCGTTCGGGCTATCGGCTGCGCCATGGCGAAATCCAGCGACACGACCGCCCAGCCCACGCCGATGATGGCCCAATATCTGGCGCTCAAGGCGCAGGCGCAGGACTGCCTGCTCTTCTACCGGATGGGCGACTTCTTCGAACTTTTCTTTGACGACGCAAAACTGGCCGCCGCGACGCTGGACATAGCGCTCACCAGCCGCGGCGATCATGAAGGCGCACCGATCCCGATGTGCGGTGTTCCAGTGCACAGTGCCGAATCCTATCTCGCGCGGTTGATCAAGGGCGGCCACCGTGTCGCCATCGCCGAACAGACCGAAACCCCTGCGCAGGCCAAGGCGCGCGGGAGCAAGGCGCTGGTGGCGCGCGACATCGTTCGCTACGTCACCGCCGGCACGCTGACCGAAGAAACGCTGCTCGACGCGCGGCGCGACAATATGCTGGTGGCGCTGGCGCAGGTGGGGGGCGAGACGTCGGGCGAAGTCGGCATCGCCGCCGCCGATATATCGACTGGCCGGTTTGAGACATTGACCTGCCCCATCGTCGACCTGCCCGCCGAGTTGGCCCGGTTGCGGCCGAGCGAAACCGTGCTGGCGGACGGCGCGACGATGGATGTTCCGGGCGCCACAGCCTTTGACCACGCCGCCTTTTCCAGCAGCCGGGCGCAAGCTGCGCTCAAGCGGCTGTTCGGCGTGGCAACGCTGGATGGCTTTGGCCAATTCGGCCGCGCCGAACTTGCCGCCATGGGCGGGCTGGTCGCCTATCTCGATCATGCCGGCAAGGGCACACTGCCTTTCCTTGCGCCCCCGATGCGCAAGGCGAGCGGCGCACATGTCGCGATTGACGCGGCCACGCGGGAAAGCCTGGAGATCGTCGCCACCACCGCCGGCACGCGCGCAGGCAGCCTGCTCGCCGCCATCGACCGGACAGTCACGGGCGCGGGCGCGCGACTGCTGGCGCAGGATATTTCCGCGCCCCTGATGGACCTGTCCGCCATCGAAGCGCGGCTGGGCCTGGTGCAGATGTTCCATGATGATGCGGGCCTGCGCGATCAAGTGCGCGGCGCCCTGCGCGCCCTGCCCGACATTGGCCGCGCGCTGGGGCGCGTCGCGGTCGGCCGGGGCAGCCCCCGCGACCTGGGCCAGTTGCGCGATGGTCTTGGCGAAGCCCGGATGCTGCGCGAACGGCTGGGCCGTCTGCCCGACCAGCCGCCGCTGCTGCAACAATTGCTCCCTGCGCTCGACGGCCATGGGCAGATGGTGGACGCCTTAGCGCGCGCGCTCATCCCTGCGCCGCCAACCGAAACCGCCAATGGCGGCTATATCGCCGATGGCTATGACGCGGCGCTGGACGAACTGCGCCGCATGGCCGGGGACGGCCGCCGCGCCATCGCCGCGCTGGAGGCGAAATATCGCGAGCAAACCGGCATCGGCGCGCTCAAGATCCGGCACAATGGCGTGCTCGGCTATCATGTGGAGGTCCCCGCCCGCGCCGCCGACGCGCTGATGGCGCCCGACAGCGGCTTTACCCATCGCCAGACGCTGGCCGGCGTGGTGCGTTTCAATTCGGTGGACCTGCATGAAGAAGCCGGGCGCGTCGCCCAGGCCGGCGCGCATGCGCTGGTCGCCGAAGCCGCGCATCTGGAGGACCTCACCAACGCCGTACTCGGTCGCAAGGCCGATATTGCCCGCGCGGCCGATGCGCTCGCTCGGCTCGACGTCGCCGCTGCGCTGGCCGAGCGTGCGGCGGAGGGGGGATGGCAGCGGCCCCATTTCGTCGCTGCTGATGGCGTCGGTGGTCATGGGGGGCAATGTCTCGACATCGTCGGCGGGCGCCACCCGGTCGTGGAGGATGCGCTGCGCAAGGAAGGCCAGCCCTTCGTCGCCAATGATTGCCGGCTTGGCGAAAGCGATAGGCTGTGGCTGGTCACAGGCCCGAATATGGGGGGCAAATCGACCTTCCTGCGGCAAAATGCGCTGATCGTGATATTGGCGCAGGCGGGTGGCTATGTCCCCGCCCAGTCGGCGACGATGACATTGGTCGATCGCTTGTTCAGCCGCGTTGGCGCATCGGACAATCTCGCCAAGGGCCGGTCCACCTTCATGGTCGAAATGGTGGAGACCGCCGCGATCCTGGCGCAGGCATCCGAGCGGAGTTTCGTCATTCTGGATGAAGTCGGGCGCGGCACATCGACCTATGACGGGCTAGCGCTGGCCTGGGCCGTGGTGGAGGCGGTGCATGAGGTCAACCAGTGCCGCTGCCTCTTCGCCACTCATTATCACGAATTGACGCGGTTGGCCGAAACTCTCCCCTCGCTCTCGCTGCACCATGTCCGCGCCCGTGAGTGGAAGGGCGACCTCGTCCTGCTGCACGAACTTGCGCAGGGGCCGGCCGACCGCAGCTATGGCCTGGCGGTTGCGCGGCTCGCCGGCCTGCCGCCCGCGGTGCTCAAGCGGGCAAAGGATGTTCTCGCGCGGCTGGAAGCAGGCAAGGCGAAGACCGGCGGCATTGCGGCGGGCCTTGACGACCTGCCCCTGTTCGCGGCGGCCGCGGCGCAGGAGGATGAGCCGGTCGACCCGTTGCGCGAGGCGATCGAAGCAATCGATGCGGATGCCTTGTCTCCGCGTGAAGCGCTCGATCACATCTATCGATTGAAACAACTGGTCGTGCAGGAGCAGCACGACTAGATAGCGCAGCATGGTCATGCAGTTTCCCGCCTTAGGATCGCGTCGCGCGATCATCGACCGGCGCGCCATTTCCGATCGGATCAACGCCCTGGCGCTGGAGCACCGCGGCGATCCCATGCGGCTGCGCGGCCTGATCGTGCAGGAACTCAAAGATGCGCTCGACCATGGCCGGGCGGATGTCGCGCGCCGATTGGAGGAGCGGCCGACGCGTGGACGCGAAACGGTGAGCGCCTTTGCCTTCCTGATCGACCAGATTCTGCGCTTGCTCTATGACGCGACGACGCATCACCTCTATCCAGCCGGCAATCGCAGCACGGGCGAGCGGATCGCGCTGATCGCCGTGGGCGGCTATGGCCGGGGCGAAATGGCGCCGCACAGCGATGTCGATATCGGCTTCATCACCCCCTGGAAACCGACCGGCTGGACCGAGCAGGTGATCGAATCCATGCTCTATTCGCTCTGGGACCTCGGCTTGAAGGTCGGGCATAGCAGCCGGTCGGTCGATGAGACGATCCGCATGGCCAAAAGCGACCTGACGGTCCGCACCGCCCTGTTGGAAGCGCGCTATATCTGGGGCGACCGCTCGCTTTATGAGGAAAGTTCGACCCGGTTCGACACCGAAGTGATGCAGGGCAATGCCCGCGCCTTCGTCACCGAAAAGCTGGAGGAACGCGACGAACGGCACCGGCGCATGGGCGACAGCCGCTATGTCGTCGAACCCAATGTCAAGGAAGGCAAGGGCGGCCTGCGCGACCTCCACACCCTCTTCTGGATTGGCAAATATGTAAACCGCGTCCGCTCCGTCGCGGAATTGGTCGATGTGGGCCTGCTCACCCAGGCGGAGCTGCGCCAGTTCCAGAAGGCGGAGGATTTCCTCTGGGCGGTTCGCTGCCATCTCCACAGCATTACCGGCCGGGCTGAGGATCGGCTGACCTTTGACCTGCAACTGGAAACCGCGACCCGGATGCATTTCACCGGCCGCGCCGGCCGTTCAGGCGTGGAGCGCTTCATGCGCTATTATTTCCTGAACGCCAAGACGGTGGGCGACCTGACCGCCGTCTTCCTGGCGCATCTGGACGACCAGCTTGGCCCCAAGGGTCGACGCTATATCCCCAGCCTGTTCCGCCGGCCCAAGAAGCTGGAGGGGTTCGTGCTGGATCGCGGGCGATTGAGCCTGCCGAGCGACGATTTTTTCCAGGCGGACCCGGTGCGCCTGCTGGAGATATTCGCGCTGGCGGACAAGCACGGGCTTCAGATTCACCCCAGCGCCATGCGCGCGGCCAGCCGCGATGCTGGCCTTATCACCAACAAGGTGCGCAAGGACGCGCGCGCCAACGGCTTTTTCATGGACGTGCTGACGTCGCCGCGCGATCCCGAAACGGTGCTGCGCTGGATGAATGAATCGACGGTTTTTGGTCGCTTCATCCCCGACTTTCGCCGCGTCGTCGCGCAAATGCAGTTCGACATGTATCATCATTACACAGTCGATGAACATACGATCCGTGCTGTCGGCCTTCTCGCGCGCATCGAAAAGGGAGAGCTTGGCACCGACCACCCGCTCGCTACCGACCTGATGGGCAAATTGCTGTCGCGCCGCGTCCTCTATGTCGCGGTGCTGCTGCATGACATTGCCAAGGGTCGGGGCGGCGACCACAGCATATTGGGCGCGGACATCGCCGACACGCTCTGCCCGCGCCTTGGCCTGACGGCGGCGGAGACAGAGACCGTATCTTGGCTGGTGCGCTATCATCTGCTCATGTCGGCCACGGCCTTCAAGCGCGATCTCGCCGACTATAAGACCATCCTCGATTTCGTGGAGGTAGTGCAAAGCGCCGAGCGGCTGCGCCTGCTGCTGTGCCTGACCGTCGTCGATATTCGCGCGGTGGGGCCGGGCGTATGGAACAGTTGGAAACGGCAACTGCTCGGCGATCTCTACGAATCGGCAGAGGAGGTGCTTCGCCTTGGCCACAAACAGAAGGGCCGTAGCGAACGGGTCGCCGCGAAACAGGATATGCTACGCCAGACATTGGGCATGAGCGAGGAGACTTTCGACGCGCTCAGCAGCCGCCTGCCCGAATCCTACTGGATCGCGGAGCCTGAAGACATCCTGATTCATAACGTCCAGCATATCCTGGAATCGGGCGATTCGCCGCTGTCGATCGCCGCGCAATATTATCCGCAACGCGGCGCGACGCTGGTCACGGTCTATGCAGCCGACCATCCGGGTCTTTTCTATCGTGTCGCGGGCGCCATCCATCTGGCCGGCGGCAATATCATCGACGCGCGCATCCATACGACGCGCGACGGCGTCGCCATCGACAATTTCCTGGTACAGGACCCGCTCGGCGGCGCGTTTCACAGCCCCGAGCAGTTGAAGCGCATTCGCAGCGCGATCGAGGATTCCCTGTCGAACCGACACCGCCTCATTACCAAATTGGCGGCGCGCCCCCTGCCCCGCACCCGCGCCGAGGCGTTTCGCATCGAACCCAATGTGCTGATCGACAACAAGGCGTCGAACCGCTTCACCGTGATCGAGGTCAATGCCCGCGATCGCCCAGCGCTGCTGTTCAGCCTCGCCAACGCGCTCTTCCAGTCGAAAGTCACCGTCCACAGCGCTCATGTCGCCACCTATGGCGAGCGTGCGGTCGACACCTTCTACATCACCGACCTGATCGGCGGAAAGATCGAGAGCAAGGCACGGCTCCAGACGCTTGAGCGCCGGTTGCTGGCTGCGGCCGGTGGCGAGGTCGGCGAGGCGCTGCAACGGGCATAAGGGCCCAACGGCAAAACGGAAGATCGTTAGCGCCGGATGTCCATCCTATCGCCGGGCCGCAACAGCGGCAGCAGGCGCAGCATGTCTGACCGTTCCACCGCCACGCATCCGGCGGTCGGCCGGCCTTCCGACAGGTGGAAGAAAATGGCGCTCCCCTGCCCTGCGACGGGCGGCGCGTCATTATGGCCCAGCACCATGATGACATCATAGGCATCGTCGCTGCGAATCAGGCTCTCTGCGGAAAAGGCGCGGGGCAACCGGACAGGACGATTATAGGCGGGGTCCGCACTATCGTCGGACCAGCCGTCGCTTTTGCGGATCCAGCGCCAGGGCAGATGGATATCGCTCGACTCCACCCTGCCCTGCCGCAGCAACACGCCCCGGATCGGCCAAAGTCCGACCGGCGTGCACCCATCCCCTTCCCGCTTGTCGGCCGCTAAGCGGGCGCCGCCTCGCCCGATTGTGCAGTCCATCGCCAGTTCGCCGAAGGTAAGCCGCCCTGCGGCGCAATCGACGCGGATTACGCTCATAGCTGGTGGCCGGTCCGGTCCCGCTTGGTCGCCAGATAGCGTTCGTTGTGCGGATTGGTCGGCAGGATGATCGGCAGGCGTTCGGTTACTGTGATTCCCGCCGCCTCCAGTCCCGTTACCTTTTTGGGATTATTGGTCAGCAATCGCACCGCACCCACATTCAGCAGATCGAGCATCCGCGCCGCGACCGAAAAGTCGCGCGCATCGATGGCGAAGCCCAGCCGCACATTGGCGTCGACCGTATCGAACCCCTGGTCCTGCATCGCATAGGCGCGCAGCTTGTTGACCAGACCGATGCCGCGCCCTTCTTGCCGCAGATAGAGCAAGATGCCCCATGGCGCGTCCGCGATCCTGTGCAGCGCCTCATGCAATTGTGGCCCGCAATCGCATTTCAGGCTGCCCAGCGCATCGCCGGTCAGGCATTCGCTGTGCAGGCGGACGACCGGAGGCGAACCATCGCGTTTGCCGACGATCAGCGCGACATGCTCGCGCGGCTCGTCCGGACTGCGGAAGGCGACGATCTCCGCCGTCTCGCTCGCCGAGACCGGCAGACGCGCGCGTGTCGCGATGGCCAGATGGATGGCGTCGTCATAGGCGGCGATATCATCAGCGCTTGCCTCCGCCTCCGCATCGCCATCAGCAGCGCTCACAAAATAGGCCGGCAAAATACCTGCAAGCCGCGCCAGCCGAAGCGCCGCCTGGGCGGCATGGGGGCTGACGAGCGGCCGCGCCCGGAAAGGTCCCTTGAGCGGCGAGCCCAGATCCAGCACGGGATCGGCGATGCTGGTCGCGACGTCGGCGTCGATCCAGGGCGTGCGTGCGATCAGCACTGGGCGTTCGGGGTCGGCGGCCGCCAGCTGGTTGGCGAGGTTGAGCGTCTCGGCGCGGGCCGCGGAGATCAAAATGTCGGCGTTGGCGTCGGGATCGAAGTCGGCCAGCGTCACCGCGTCCGCGCCCTCGATCGCCATCAGCCGGATCGCGCCATCGTCCGCGACCAGCCGCACCGGCCAGCCCCGGCGCAGCGCGTCGATCGCGCGCGCGGCGTTGCGCCCTACCCTGCCTGCCATCAGAAGGCGAAGTCCGTGATGATCGGAATATGGTCCGACGGCTTGATCCAGCTCCGCGCCGGTTCGATCACGCGATGGCCGACGGCTTTTTCCGCGACGTCGCGGGTCATCCACATATGGTCCAACCGCCGCCCGCGATCCGACGCCGCCCAATCCTTCGCCCGATAGCTCCACCAGGTGTAGAGCCGGGCGGGTGCAGGATGGAAATGGCGGCCGATATCGACCCAGTCGTTCGACGCCTGCAACCGGCCCAATATCTCGCACTCGATCGGGGTATGGCTGACCACGTCAAGCAATTGGCGATGGCTCCACACATCGCATTCCAGCGGCGCGATGTTGAAATCGCCGGTCAGGATGGTGGGCTTGTCCTCCAGAGCGGCCGACCATTCGATCATCCGCTCCAGAAAATCCAGCTTCTGGCCGAATTTGGGATTCACAGTGCGATCGGGCACATCGCCGCCGGCAGGCACATAGACATTTTCGATCCGCACGCCATTGTCCAGTCGCACGCCGACATGGCGCGCCTCGCCATTGGCCTGCCAGTCCAGCCGGTCATCCTCATGGATCGGCACCTTGCTCAGGATCGCGACGCCATGATGCATGCGCTGGCCGTTCAACACCTGATGGACATAGCCCAGCCGCCGGAACATCTCGGTGGGGAAAGTCTCATTCACCACCTTGGTTTCCTGAAGGCACAGGATGTCGGGCGTTTCCTCTCGCAGCAATTGTTCGACGATGTCGATGCGGGCGCGAACGCTGTTGATGTTCCAGGAACAGACTGAAAGGGTTTGGGCCATGACGATGCCCTAAAAGCCCGCGGGTCGTTGCGCAAGCGGCGGACTTCGGCGCTTATACCGGACAATGTAAGACCCCCGCTCCGGGGGCGTGGAACGGGGGTCTCGATCGCGCCCTTGAAGCGCTTCGCGGCGAAAGATGGGGACCGGGTAACAGGGGGGAAATCCCGGTTTAGCCTTCCGCCGTGAAATGCTGATTAGCGCTGCCGATATGAGCGGCAGATGAACGGATTGGAAAGTTTTTCCATCCACCGCGCCCGATGCTCCGGTCAGCCGCCGGCCGACCGGCCGCGCGGACGCGGATCGGTCCAGCGAAAGGCGGAATCCTCCACCGGCGCGCCATAGCGTTGGTTGGTCAGGCGCACGGCGGTGCGGTTATTCTGCGAATCGAGGGCTACCCAGCCATAAAGTTGAAGGCCAGCCGGGCTGGCCGCGTCGCGCTTGAAAATCATGGTGATAGTGCCGAATTCCGGCCGCTTGGGATCGCGCGCCTGCACCGACAGGATCGAGGGATCATCGGTCGGGATCACCTTGCCGAATTTCGACAGATCCTTGCTCGGATCAATCAGCGCACCCAGCGGCGAATTTCCGATCGGCCAGCGCTGCACCTGCCGCACTTCATAGTCGATGACGGTCAGCGCCTTGCCATCGCCCACGATCAGCAAAGGAACGCCCTTCTGATATTGAAAGCGGATCTTGCCAGGTTGCTTCAGCGTCAGCTTGCCGGTCAGCGTCTGACCATTCCGGTCGGTCTGGCTGAAATCAGCGGTCATGGTCGTGACCGCGCGGATATAGGCATTGACCCGCGACAGGTCGGCATCGCCCTGCTGCGCGGCGGCCGGCAGGGTCGGCACGACCAGCGGCGCAGCGGCAAGGGCCAGCATAAGGGGCGCAACGATGCGCTTCATGGCGTCTAACTCCGGTTCGTTCCTATGGCCTTATGGCCTAGTAGGCGCGGCTTGAACCCGCTGTGAACCTGCTCGTTCCGAAACTGCAAGGATTTCTACAAGCCAAATTTCCGCCGCTCCAATGGCGGAAAAAAAGGGCCGGTCCGAAGACCAGCCCTGAAAGTTTTTAGGAGAGGATGCCTGAAAGGCCTTTTCCCTATGCCTTCACGCGCGCCTGCGTTCAAATGCGAAGCATTCGATGACGATTGCACGTCCTGCAACCGCCTCAGATGGGATTGCCATTTTCGTCGCGCAGCACTTCGCGGCGGCCGACATGGTTGGGCGGGCCGACCAGCCCTTCCTCCTCCATCCGTTCGATCAGGCGCGCCGCGCTGTTATAACCCACGCGCAATTGCCGCTGGAGCCAGCTGGTCGATGCCTTCTGATTCTCGAACACGAGCTGGCATGCCTTGCGGAACAGCTGTGCGTCGGGACTGTCATCGCCCAGATCGACGCCATCAAGCGCGAAGCTGCCTTCCTCCGGCTCCTCGGTGACGGCGGAGATATAGTCTGGCTGGCCCTGCGCGCGCCAATGGTCGGCGACCATGCGCACTTCGTCATCCGACACGAAGGGACCATGGACGCGGGTCAGCCCCTTGCCGCCATGCATATAGAGCATATCGCCCTTGCCCAGCAGCTGTTCAGCGCCCTGTTCGCCCAGGATCGTGCGGCTGTCGATCTTGGAGGTGACGAAGAAGCTGATGCGGGTCGGCAGGTTCGCCTTGATGACGCCGGTGATGACGTCGACCGAGGGGCGCTGCGTTGCAAGAATGAGGTGGATGCCCGCCGCCCGCGCCTTCTGCGCCAGCCGCTGGATCAGGAATTCGACCTCCTTGCCCGCCGTCATCATGAGGTCGGCCAACTCGTCCACCACCACCACGATCTGCGGCAACGGCTGGAAATCGAGCTGTTCCTCCTCATAGATCGGCTTGCCGGTTTCGGGATCATAGCCGGTCTGGACGCGGCGGCCGAGCGGCTTGCCCTTCGCCTTGGCGGCGCGCACCTTCTCATTATAGTTGGCAAGGTTGCGCACGGAAATGGACGCCATCATACGATAGCGATCCTCCATCTGCTCGACGGCCCATTTCAAGGCACGGATGGCCTTGTTGGGTTCGGTCACGACCGGCGAAAGGAGATGCGGGATGTCGTCATAGGTCGACAATTCCAGCATCTTTGGGTCGATCATGATCAGGCGCAACTGATCGGGTGTCATGCGATACAGCAATGACAGGATCATCGCGTTCAAGCCCACCGACTTGCCCGACCCGGTCGTCCCCGCGATCAGCAGGTGCGGCATGGGCGCCAGGTCCGCGATGATCGGCTCGCCCGAGATATTCTTGCCCAGGATGATGGGCAAAGTCGCTTCCTGCCCGAATTGCTCGCTGGTGATGAGTTCGCGGAAGGACACGCCCTCGCGATTGGCATTGGGCAGTTCGATGCCGATGACGGTGCGTCCGGGAATCGTCGCCACGCGAGCCGACAGCGCCGACATGTTGCGCGCGATATCGTCCGCCAGCGCGATGACGCGGCTCGCCTTGATGCCGGGCGCGGGCTCCAGTTCATACATGGTGACGACCGGGCCGGGCCGCACTTCGGTGATGTTGCCCTTCACATGAAAGTCGTCGAGCACGGATTCGAGCAGGCGGGCGTTGCGCTCCAGCGCAGCCTTGTCGATCTTGCCGCCCTGATTGGCAGGAATGGGGTTGAGCAAATCGGGCGACGGCAGCGAACTGTTGCCGAATAGATCGTCCTGGCTGACAGGAGCCATGGCGCGCTGCACAGGCGCCGGCTTGGGCGCCTGGATCGTGATCGGCGGTTTGGGTTCATTCGACACCTGCCGGCGCGGCGCGATGACCCGCTCATCCTCCTCGTCCTGCGACACGGGTTCGTCGGCGGCTGGGCTTCCTGCCAGCGCAAGCCTGGGACGCGGCAGGTTCAGCCGTGGCAACGCAGGGCGGCGCAGCGCGATGATCGGCTTTTCCAGCGCCAGGCTGCGATAGCAGGTGAACAGGCCGACGATCAGTGCCAGGATGATCAAGCCGCCCTTGATCCACGGCGCGGCGGCGGGAGCCTGCACCAGCAGGCTGCCAATCCCCTTGGCCGTCACCAGGCCGATCACCCCGCCCCAGCCGGCGGGCAGGCCGACCAGCGGGTCGGTCTGGAACAATGCCAAGGCGATTCCGACCAGAATGATGCCGAAAAGGCATTTGCCAAACTGGCCCTTCCACCCCGCCATGTCCTGATCGCCCCAGAGGCGACGAGCGGTGACCGCCATCAGCGGCAGGATCAAGGCTACCGGCACACCCAGCAGCCAGAGCAGGAAATCGGCCGCCCAAGCTCCGGGCGAGGCCATGATGTTGGCGACATGATCGCCGGCCACCGTGTTCATCGACGGGTCGCTCGGCGCATAGCTGAGCAGCGCCAGTGCCAGGAACAAGGTTCCCAGCATCAGCGCGATCGCGCCGATCAGCGCGCCGCTGCGTATCAGGCTGCGCTTGAGCATTTCACGCCATTCCGGCGTGCGTTTGACGGTGCGGCCGACGGCCATAACTTACCCATGTCCCCCAAATGTTCCGTTTCGGCACAATGCGCCGAGCGGGGAGTCCGCGTCAAGTCCGCGCCCCGTCGATCTACCGTAACGATCCGTGGTCTAGGGCTGGAGTGCGGCCAAGCGGACGAGCGCCTGCCCATCGACCCGCTGCACTGTCCATTCGTCCATCGCACGCGCGCCTAAGGCTCGATAGAAAGCGATGGACGGTTCATTCCAGTCGAGCACCGACCATTCCAACCGCGCGCAGTCGCGTTCCATCGCGAGCGCTGCAAGGCGGGACAGGAGCGCTTTGCCCGCGCCCAGCCCGCGTGCCTCCGGCAGTACGAACAGGTCCTCCAGATACAGGCCGGGTCGTCCTTCGAAGGTCGAGAAATTATGGAAAAACAGGGCAAAGCCCACCGCCGACCCGTCCGCCTCCGCAATCAGTACCTCAGCCATCGGGCGGGGTCCGAACAAATAGCGGCCAAGCGTTTCGCGATCGGCCTTCACCTCATGCGCCAGCCGTTCATAATCGGCGAGCGCGCGAATGAAGGCCTGTATCGTATCGATGTCGTCGGCCTGTGCCGCGCGAATGATGATGGCGCTCATGCCGTTCCTGCCTCCACATGGGCGATTGCCACCCGTTTCGAGCGCGCCGCGATAAGGCAGCCGGCAATGATCAGCAAGGCGCCCGCCAGCGTCGGTATGGTCAAGGGTTCGCCAAATACCAGCCAGCCGATGATCGCGGCCCAGATGAACGCGCTATATTCCACCGGGATCAGGCGCTGTGCCTCCGCCCGCGCATAGGCCCAAGCCAGCGCCGCGAGCGAGGTAAAGGCCAGGGTCGCGGCAAGGACTATCAATGGGACAGCATCCAGCGAAGGCACGGTCAGCCAGAATGGCGCCGCCAGCGTGAATACGCCCAGCATGATGAGATGCTGGAAAAAGGCGACCTCGATCGGGGAGGCGAGCTGCGCCTGCCTGCGCTGGATGATAAGGTTCCACGCGAAGAGGAGCGCCGAGCCCAATACCGCCAGCGCCCCGATCAGCGCATCGGGTTCATAGCGCCCCTGCAACCGGCCCGACAGGATGACCGCGACCCCAATCACACCCAGGAGCGATGCGCCGATCGCGCGCCGCCCGACACGTTCCTTAAGCAGCCATGCAGCCAGATACAGGGCGATCAACGGCGCGATGAAGGACAGGGCGATCGCCTCGGCCAGCGGCAGGCGCAGGATCGCCCAGAAGAACAACGCCGCCATAGCGGCGACGACGACGCCGCGCAGCAGATGGATCCGCAGCACTGCCGCGCCGGGCCAACGCTGCCGCGTTCCCAGCATCAATATAAGACCAAGTATGGTCCCCGCGAGCGCCCGCCAGAAAAGGGCATTGTAGAGACCTATCTCCAGCCCCAGCCCCTTCATCGTTGCGTCCATCACTGAAAACAGCGCGACGCCCAGGCAGCAGACGGCAAAGGGGGCCGCGACGCCACGCGGCGAGGCGTCCATGGTCGCGCGCTGCCTATTCCGCCGCTTCGATCTTGCCGGCGTCGGTGCTTTCGGCCTCCAGCTTCGCCGCCTCGATCTCGGCTGCCTTGGCCTCCACCAGGCGAACGATATGGTCGACCATATCGGCGTCCTGAACCGTATGATCGGTGACACCCGACAGATAGACCATATGCTTGCCCGCGCCGCCGCCGGTCAGGCCGATGTCGGTTTCACGCGCTTCACCCGGGCCGTTGACAACGCAGCCCAGGACCGAGAGCGACAAGGGCGTGTGGATATGCTGGAGCCTCTCCTCCAGCGCCTGCACCGTTCGGATGACGTCGAAGCCCTGCCGCGCGCAGGATGGGCAGGAAATCACCTTGACCCCGCGGGTGCGGATACCGAGCGACTTTAATATCTCGTAGCCGACCCGCACTTCCTCTTCCGGTTCGGCGGACAGAGACACGCGGATGGTGTCGCCGATGCCGGCCCAGAGCAGATTGCCGATGCCGATCGCGCTCTTGACCGTGCCGCCGATCAGCCCACCCGCTTCGGTAATGCCCAGATGCAACGGACAATCGACCGCCTCGGCCAGCTGCATATAGGCGGCGACGGCAAGGAACACGTCGCTCGCCTTCACCGCGACCTTATAGTCGTGGAAATCCTGATCCTGGAGCAGCTTGATATGGTCGAGCGCGCTTTCGACCAATGCCTCGGGGCAGGGCTCTCCATATTTTTCCAGCAGGTCTTTTTCAAGGGAGCCAGCGTTGACGCCGATGCGGATCGAGCAGCCATTGGCCTTGGCCGCATCCACCACTTCCTTGACCCGCGCTTCGCTGCCGATGTTGCCGGGGTTGATGCGCAGGCACGCCGCACCCGCGTCCGCCGCCTCCAGGGCACGCTTATAATGAAAATGGATGTCCGCAACGATCGGCACGCGGGCGGCGCGCACAATCTGCTTCAAGGCGGCGGTCGATGCCTCGTCAGGGCAGGACACGCGGATGATATCCACACCCACCTCCTCGCAGCGGCGAATCTGGTCGATCGTCGCCTTGACGTCGTGCGTGGGCGTGTTGGTCATCGTCTGGACGCTGACCGGCGCATCGCCCCCCACGGGAACATTGCCGACCATGATCTGCCGGCATTGGCGGCGGGCGATATCGCGCCAGGGACGCAGGCCGGGATTATGGTCAGACATGAAAAAGGGGCTCCGTGGTTACGAAGCCCCTATAGTCATTCGCGCGGCGGGTTGAAACCGCAGACGCGCAGAAACGAACGCCTGATCAGAAGCGGACGGTCAGCGACGCTGCGACCTGGTCGGCGTTGCCACTGGTCTGCGCCAGGGTGGTCGCGGTGACGGTGGCGGGCGCCGGGAAATAGCTGTCGGGACGGATGATATTCGCCTTCTCGACGAAGGTGTGCGCGTAGCTGAGGTTGAGCGCCATCATCTGCGACACGTTCCAGGTCGCGCCGCCGGTCAGCCAGACGCGATCGCCGTCGGGCACGCGGGTGGTCAGATATTGCGGATTGGTGGGCGTGCGGTCGAACATCGTGCCGGCCCGCAGCGTCAGCGCGGGACTGACATCATATTCACCACCGACGCTGACTGAGTAACTGTCCCTGTAATCCAGTTCCTTGTTGGTTGTGCCAGTGGCGGACGTGACCGCAATGCCCTTGAACTTCGACCAGTTATACCATTTGCCGGTAATCATCGCGCGCAGTTGCGGCGTCAGGCGATGCATCATGCTGACGGTAACGATATCAGGCAGATCGAGCGGAGCCGTCGCGGCAAATTCACCATTGGCGGCCGTCAGCGGCGCGGCCACGCCCGAAATGATCTGCGTACCCTGCAGCTTGTGACTGATGCCCGACCGATAATGCACACCGAAGTTCGTGTCGCCCGTGGTATAGAACAGGCCCGCATTCCAGCCCACCGACCAGTCATCGCCCTTCAGGCTGGTGAAACCATCCGTCGGGACAAGCGGCGACACCTGCGGCAGCGCGTTGGTCAGCGTCGCCTTCACATATTGCACGTCCACGCCGCCGCCGATCGACAGATTGTCAGTCAGCTTATAGGCGGCCGAAGGCTGGATATTATAGGTTTTGAGGTTGGTGTAGAGCGAATCATAACGCCCGAAGAAGTCATCGTCATATTCCAGTTTCAGGCCAAAGGGCGCGTTCACGCCCAGGCCCAGCCACAGCTTGTCGGTCACCTGCGCGCTGGCATAGAAGCTCGGCACCGGGATCACGCTCTCGAACGGATTGCCACCATCGCCGCCCGTCACGGGCACGCGCACTGTCGATCCGGGGACCGAACGATAGCTGCCACGATTGGTCTGATGCGCCGACGCCATCAGCGCCGATGCGCCAGCCGACAGCTGCACGCCCTGAAGTTCCGTCATCGCCGCGGGATTGAAATAGATGGTGGACGGGTCGTCCCCGGCCGCAGCGCCGCCCGAAAGCGCGCGGCCAATCTCGATCGGCGACTGTTCCTGCAGGTAGAAACCGCCGGCGAGCGCGGGCACCGGCAAAGCGAGTGCGGCGGTTGCAAGAAGGGACCAAGGCAAACGGCGGTTTAAAGACATGGGGTGCATCCTCTAATTGTTGGCGACTCTTCTTCGGTCCCGGGCGGACGCTGGCTGCAACGCGCGAACCGGGCTTATGACGCAGGCGACTTACCAAAGATGTCGTGAATTTCCAGTATATGCGCCGTCGTTCATCGCACTTTTGCAGGTGGTCGCGCAGGCGCGCACCTCACTGACGCTACGGCTGCCAGACGATGAAGCCCGGCAACGAAGGCAAAAAAAAGCCGCCCGGAAAGGCGGCCTTGAAGTTTTAGGAGAGGATGCCTGAAAGGCCTGTTCTGTTTGCGGTGCAGCACGGACTATCGCAAATGCGAATGGATCATCGATGATTGCATTTTCTGCAACTGGATGATTTTTGCCTCCTTTCCCTAGGGGAAAGTCGCGTTAAGACCTGCATCATTCTGCCGTTGGGATACACCCCCCTCATCCTTCCCCGGCCGGATTCCTGTGGATCCCGGACTTTTCCAGCTGCGAATCGAGGATCATGAGCATATCGGCCAGTGCCGGTTCGTCCGTGGCCTCTGCCCGGACCACCAGCGCTGCTTCCGTGTGGGACGCTCGCAGAAGCCACCATCCCAGCGGTTCGCGCACGCGTACGCCATCAACCAGATTAAGGTCGGCGCCCTTGGCCTCCAGCCGTCCGCGCACCTCATCCACCACCGCAAATTTGCGCGCTTCCGGCACCGATATGCGGATTTCCGGCGTGATGATGCTTCGGGGCAAGCCTTCAACCATGTCGGTCACGCTCCGCCCCAATCCGCCAACGGCGCGGATCAGTCGGACGGCGGCATAAAGTCCGTCGTCATAACCGGGATAATCGTCGGCGAAGAAGAGATGCCCTGTCGTTTCCCCGCCCAGTGGGCTGCCAATCTGCTTCATTCTGGACTTGATATGGCTATGCCCGCTCTTCCACATCATGGGTTGGCCACCCAGCGCGGCGATCCGGTCGAACACGGTTTGGCTGGTCTTGACGTCGGCCACGATCGGCGCGCCAGGCCGCGCTTTGACCACCTCTTCGGCGAACAAACCGAGCAACTGATCGCCGGAAATCGCACGGCCCTGTCCGTCGATCACGCCGATCCGGTCGCCATCCCCATCGAAAGCCACGCCGAAATCGAGCTGCTTCTCCAGGACCAGCGTGCGCAGGTCAGCCAGATTAGCATCCTTGCTGGGATCGGGATGATGATGGGGAAATTGACCGTCTATATCGGTAAAGAGCAGATGATGCTCACCAGGGAGCAGCTGCGTCAAACGCTCCACCGCAGGCCCGGCCGCGCCGTTGCCCGCATCCCAACCGACACGGCACGCCGGACCGTCAAAGCCCTGCATCAGTCGCGCGACGTAAGCGTCCAGAACAGGATGGCTTTGAACGCAGCCCACGCCCTCATCCCAATCCCCCGCCGCAGCCAGAGCGCCCAACGCCTGTATCTCAGCCCCGAAAAAAGGCGCATGCCCCTTCACCAGCTTGAAGCCATTCTGATCGGCGGGATTATGGCTGCCGGTTATCTGAATGCCGCCATCCACATCGCCCGTATATTCGGCATGATATAGCATCGGCGTCGGCCCTAGGCCGATACGCGCCACATCGATTCCGGTCGTAACCAGGCCGTCGACCAGAGCCGCCTCCAGCATCGGGGAACTCAACCGCCCGTCATAGCCCACCGCGACGCGCCGCCCGCCGCTGCGCGCGACGATCGTCCCGAAACTACGCCCCAGCGCCCAGGCGTCGGCCTCTTGCAATGTTCGTCCCACCGTGCCGCGCAGGTCATAGTCGCGCAGCAGCGTGGGATCGAAGCGATGGCTCACCGCCCTGCCCGCTCCTGCAGCAGCAGATCGCGCGCGGCATTGATCTGCGCCGCCAGCGCCTCTGTCCCACCCTTGTCGGGATGAACAGACGCGATCAGGCGCCGATGCGCCGCGCGGATCGCATCGGCATCGGCATCCGGGCCAAGCCCAAGTAGCGCGCGTGCGCGCGCAATGTCGGCGTAATCAGCCGTCGGGGCAGGAGGGATCGCCCGTTTGCGCCGCCGCGCGCGCGCCTGCCCCTGTTGCGCGAAGAACAGCGCGACGCTGATCAGCAGCGGCGCGCCGATCACTGGCTTGCCCTTTGCCGCCAGCACCGCCCCCACCAGCGCTGCGCCCAGGGCAATCCCGTCCTTCGCGGTCATGCGTTGCAGCTTGCCGGTCCAGATCAGCCAGATGGCGAGAGCTGCGATCAGCAGCGTCAACACGCCCATCAGGCCGCGCCGATCAGATCCACAGAGGCGGCGCCACCCTGCGTCGGCAGGGCAAAGCCCGCCACCATCTCCCGCAATTCCTGTCGCGCGGCAATGTGGCTGACACCCAGTTCGCCCAGATGCCCCTTGTCCAGCAGGGTCAGGCCTGACGGGAAAAGCTCGCGAAAGATCACGCGTTCCGACAGACCGGGGATGACCCGGAAACCGACCCGGCGCGACAATTCCATCAGTGCGTCGCCCACCCGCTTCTTGTTGCGCGCATCATGATGCTGGACGCGGTTGCGTAGCACCACCCAATCGATCGTGACCCCGTCCACCTTTGCCCGCGTCTTGCGCGCGTCAAAGATCAGTTCCGAATAGAAGGACAAGCGCCGCACCTTGAATGTTTCAGGATCGACCTGACCGATGAGGTCGAAATCGACGAAACTGTCGTTCATCGGCGTCACCAACGTGTTGGCGTGGGGCGCCAGATGGCGCGCGAAGACATCGTCGCGTCCCGGCGTATCGACGACCAGGAAATCCTTGCCCTGCGCCATCTCCACCACCAGATCGTCCAGCGCGTCGGTGCTGTCGCCGGTAAAGACCGAAAAATCGGGCACTGGCAGGTCAATGCCGCGGCGACGTGCGGTTTCAACGCGGTTTTCCATATAGCGGGTGACCGTCCGTTGCCGCGGATCGAGGTCGATAAGGCCAACCTGGTGCCCCAGGGCGCTGAGCGCGATGGCGGTATGAACGGCCGTCGTCGATTTGCCCGTACCGCCCTTTTCATTGGCGAAGATGATGAGATGCGGCTGAGGATTGCCCATTGCCCCTGATAACCCCGTTGACTGTCGCAATGATGATTGACGCTCGCGCCGGCACCGGCATAGCAGGACGCCATTATTTCCTCGCCCTTATCGGAGCCCATCCTCCCGTGCAAACGCTGCGTGACCTGCCCGCCCTCCGCGCCGCTGTCGATGCCCTGCGCAGCGACGGACGGCCGATCGCTCTGGTGCCCACCATGGGCGCGCTGCATGACGGGCATATGGCCCTGGTGGAGGAAGCGCGCCGCCACGGACGCCATGTCGTCGTGTCGATCTTCGTCAATCCCCGGCAATTCGGCCCGAACGAGGATCTGGACGCCTATCCAAGGCGCGAAGCCAAGGACGCGCAGCTGCTTCAGGCAGCCGGCGTTGCCATTCTCTGGGCGCCGAGCGTCGACGTCATGTATCCCGCCGGATTTGCCACCAATATCAGCGTGTCTGGCATCAGCGAAGGACTGGATGGCGCAGCGCGGCCCGGTCATTTCGACGGCGTCGCCACGGTCGTGACCAAATTGTTCAATCAGGTCCGGCCCGATGTCGCGATCTTTGGTGAAAAAGATTATCAGCAGCTTGCCGTCATCCGCCGTTTCGTGGCCGACCTTGACCTGCCTATCGAGATTGTCGGCCTGCCGACGCAGCGGGCCGAGGACGGCCTCGCCCTGTCGTCGCGCAATGCCTATCTGACCGAAGACGAACGCAAAAAGGCGTTGGCGCTGCCGCGCGCGCTGGGCGAAGCCAAGCGACAGATGGAACGCGGCGATCCCGTCGATGGCGCGCTGGCGCAGGCGATAGCGACGCTGTCGGCCCATGGTTTTGGCCCGATCGACTATATAACCCTGTGCGACGCGACAACGCTCGAGCCGATACATAGGCTTGATCGGCCGGCGCGGCTGCTCGGCGCAGCAAAACTGGGCACCACACGCCTTATCGACAATATCGCAGTCGATCCTGCCTAAACGCAAGCAGGGGGATCAGAAGGGTTTCACGATCACCGCGATCACGATCACGGCCGCCGCGATCCCAGGAATTTCGTTCAGCAGGCGCAATTGCCGATCACCCAGTGGCCGCTGCCCCTTGGCCAGCTTCTTCGTGTAGCTCGCGATCCAGCCATGATAGCCGGTCAGGCCCAGCACGAAGAGCAGCTTGAGGTGGAACCAGCCGAACTGCCACGCGCCGATTTCAACCATCAGCATCAACCCCAGCACCCAGACCAGCACCAGCGAGGGATTGAGGATGATCTTGAGCAAGCGGCCTTCGCGTTCGATCCAGCGCTGGTCCTCTGGCGACCCCGGCACGGTTTCCTGATGATAGACGAAGAAGCGCGGCATCATGAACAAGCCCGCCATCAGGAAGATGACGAAGATCAGATGGGCGGCCTTCACCCACAGATAAGCGGCGCCAAGATAGGCCATCAGCTGCAATCTCCTTGCTGTCGCACATAGCTAAGAAGCGCCTCGACATGCGCAATGGGCGTGTCGGGCAAAATCCCATGGCCAAGGTTGAAGATATGCGGGCGATCGGCAAAGGCGGCGCGGATCGCGTCCACCGCCTCCTCCACAGCGCGGCCGCCCGCGATCAGGGCGAGGGGATCGAGATTGCCCTGCACTGGCATGCCTGCCGGTAAGGCGCCATGCGCCCAATGCGGATCGATCGTTTCGTCCACGCCGACAGCATCGACGCCGGTTTGCACCGCATAATCGGCCAGCTTCGCGCCCGCCCCCTTTGGAAAGCCGATGACCGGAACATCGGGATGGCGTTCTTTCAGCGCCGCGACGATGCGGCGGTTGGGGTCGATCACCCAGCGTTCGAACTGGATCGGCGCCAGGCTGCCGGACCAGCTATCGAATAATTGTACGGCCTCGACCCCGGCCGCGATCTGGCCGCTGAGATACTCGACAGTCGCCGCGATGATCGCGTCGATCAGCGCGGCAAAGCGATCGGGCTCGCCATAGGCCATGCGCCGCGCAGCCCCATGATCCTTGCTGCCCTGGCCCGCCACCATATAGGTTGCGATCGTCCAGGGACTGCCGGCAAAGCCCAGAAAGGTGACATTGGGGTTCAGCGCGGCCTTCACGCGGCGTACCGTGTCATAGACGGCGTCAAAACGCGACCAGTCGGGCGTCAGCGCCGACAGGTCCGTCTCCGCCAGGATCGGCGCGAGGCGTGGGCCTTCGCCGGCCTCGAACCACAAATCCTGCCCCATGGCATAGGGCACGATCAGGATGTCCGAAAACAGGATCGCTCCGTCAAAGCCGAACCGGCGCAACGGTTGCAGCGTCACTTCCGCCGCGGCGGCGCTGTCATAGACCAGTTCCAGAAAGCCGCCCTTATCGGCGCGCAACTCGCGATATTCCGGTAGATAGCGGCCTGCCTGGCGCATCAGCCAGACTGGCGGCACTGCCGGACGTTCACCCCGGAGCACGCCCAGAAGTTTCTTGTCGGCGCCATGGGCCGGGCCGTTCAGGCTCATCAGACTCTCACTTAATTAAGATTCAAAAAGGATGATGCAGATGTTGGTGCGTTGGCAGCGGGGTTAATGCGCTGTGCCCGGAATTGCCAACAGATTGACTCTGGCGATTGACGCAATCGCGTCCGAGTCAGGCAATTGCCCCCGCTATCCACAGGCTGTGGATGAAATCCAGCGCCTGTGGGAGGGGTGTGGATAAGAGTCCGGTCAGTGGGGAGCGACCAAAACCGCGATTTCATCCACTGATTCCTCCCTTGCTTTATCCACAGCCCTTCCACACAGATGGGCACATGGCGCGTATCCACCTCCACCTTCTGTCAGATTCCACCGGGGAAACGCTTGAAAATATTGCCAAGGCGGCGATCGGCCTGTTCGAAAATGTCGAGGCGATCCGCCATTTCTGGCCGATGGTGCGGTCGGATGTGCACCTTGACCGGATCATGGAGGATATCGCCGCCAATCCGGGCCTCGTGCTGTTCACGCTGACGAACCATATGCTGCGGCGGCGGCTGGAAACCCGCTGTCGCGCGCTGGGTCTGCCGCATGTCGCGGCGCTCGACAGCGTGGCAGACGCCCTCTCCAACATATTGGGGCAGGAAACCCGCACCCGGCCAGGCCGCAAACATATATTGGACGAAGCCTATTTCGCGCGGATCGAGGCGATCCAATTCACCATCGCGCATGATGACGGCGTTGGCCATGAGAATTGGGAGGAGGCCGATATCGTCCTGGCGGGCGTTTCGCGTGCGTCCAAAACGCCAACCTCCATCTATCTCGCCAATCGCGGCTACAAGACCGCCAATATCCCGCTCGTACCGGAATCGCCGCCGCCGCGCAGTCTCTACACTCTGCGTCATCCCATGGTCGTGGGGCTGACCGTCAGTCCCGAACGGTTGATCCAGATTCGACGTAACCGGTTACTCTCGCTCAACCAGGCGCCTGAAACCGCTTATGTCGATATCGACAAGGTGCAGGATGAACTGGCCTTTGCCAGGCGCATGTTCGCTGACCATGGCTGGCCCGTCATCGACATGACGCGGCGGTCGATCGAGGAAGCCGCCGCGGCAATCATCAACCTCTTCAACGACCGAGTGCTCGCGGAGGGAGACGGCGCATGATCGTCCTTGCCTCGCAAAGCGCCAGCCGCCGGGCGCTGCTGACGGCGGCGCAGGTGTCCTTCGAGGCGCTATCCCCCGGCGTGGACGAAGATGCCGCCAAGGCGGCGCTGCGCGCCGACGGGCTGGACGCCCGCGCGCTCGCCGATGCCCTGGCGGAACTGAAGGCGCTGAAGGTGTCGCGTCGCGTGCCTGGCGCGCTGGTGCTGGGCTGCGACCAGACGCTCAGCATCGGCGACGGCGCGGAACGGGGCGAGATGATCGACAAGGCGATTGATCGGGCCGATGCGGAGCGCATCCTGCGCCAGCTTTCGGGCCGCGTGCATCATCTTCACAGCGCTGCGGTGATCGTATTGAACGGTGAGCCGATCTGGCGGCATGTCGAGCGGGTGCGCATGACCGTGCGGCCGCTGTCGGAAAACTTTATTACTGCCTATCTGGACAGCGACTGGGACGAATGCCGCTGGTGCGTAGGCTGTTACCGGATCGAAGGACCAGGCGCGCAGCTCTTCAGCCAGATTGAAGGCAGTCAGTTCGCGATCCAGGGCCTGCCGCTTCTTCCCCTGCTTGACTTTCTGCGCGTGCGTGGCGTTCTGAAAGCATGACCGACAAACTTCCCTATGCCGAGGTAATCGGCGATCCGATCGCGCACAGCCAGTCGCCCCTCATCCATAATTTCTGGCTTGAGGCCCTCAATATTGAGGCGGAATATCGCAAGACGCACGTGACAGCCGATAGCCTCAGCACCTATTTCCTTCAGCGGCGCGCCGACCCGGACTGGCTCGGCTGCAATGTCACCATTCCGCATAAGATCGCAGTGCTCGATTATGTCGATGATCCGGGCGGCGTGCGCGACCGGATCGGGGCGGTCAACACCATTGCCTCGGAAACCGGCGGACCGTTGATCGGCACCAACACCGACGCGGGCGGTTTCCTCCAGCCATTGCTGCGCGACGGCTGGCAGGGCCAGAGCGCCGTCATTATCGGGTCGGGCGGCGCGGCGCGGGCGATTTTATTCGCGCTGGCCAGCCTTGGCGTTCCCGACATCAGCATCATGGCGCGCGACGCCGCCAAGGGTCAGGCGCTGCTTGATCGCGCCAGGGTGAAGGGCAGGGTGCTTGGCATGGCCGACGCGCTGCCGGCCGCTGACCTGCTGGTCAATTCAACCTCGCTCGGCATGGTCGGGCAGCCCGCGCTCGATCTCGACCTGACGCCGTTGCCCGAAAAGGCGATCGTCTACGACATCGTCTATGCCCCGTTGGAAACCGGCTTGCTCAAAGCTGCGCGCGCGCGGGGTTTGCGGACGCTTGATGGCCTGGAAATGCTGATTGGACAGGCGGCTCTGGCCTTCGACATATTCTTCGACGCGCAGCCGCCTCGCGAACTGGACGGGGAATTGCGCGAACGGCTCCTCGCCGCCCAGTCATGAAGGTCTATGGCCTGACCGGCTCGATCGGCATGGGCAAATCGACCGTCGCGGCCATGTTCCGCCGGGCCGGGGTGCCGGTATTCGATGCCGACGCGGAGGTGCACCGGTTGCAAGGCCCGGACGGCCCCTTGCTTCCCGCTATCGAAGCCCGATTTCCCGGAACCACGGGTCCCAAGGGCGTGAATCGTGCTAGGCTGGGCGCTGCCGTCTTCGGCGATCCGCAAGCACGCAAGGCGCTGGAGGCGATCGTCCATCCGGCCGTCCACGACCGGCGCAAGCGGTTCCTGAAACGCCACCGCGCCCGCGCTTTCGTCATCCTCGACATACCGTTGCTGTTCGAAACCCGTGGCGAAAGGCGGCTGAACGGCGTGATTGTCGTTACCGCACCGGCGTGGAAGCAGCGTCGGCGCGTGCTCGCCCGGCCCGGAATGACGGCGTCCAAATTCCGGCAGATCGTCAACCTGCAAACTCCCGATGCTGTAAAGCGGACGCGGGCTGACTATATCATCAATACGGGTACGAGCTTAGCCGAAACGGCCGCACAGGTTCGCCGTCTGGTCGCTTGCCTTGGCCGCCAGACAGGCAGATAAGGGTTAGCCCACAGAGTCGATTGCGAGGGCGATGCGCGAGATTATTTTCGATACCGAAACGACAGGGTTCGACCCTGCATCCGGCGACCGGATGGTGGAGATTGGCTGTATCGAACTGGTCAATCGGGTGCCCACCGGACGCACGTTCCACGCTTATTATCACCCCGAACGCGATATGCCGGCGGCCGCCTTTGCCGTGCATGGCCTGTCCGCCGATTTCCTGGCCAAGCATCCGGTCTTTTCACTGGGCGCGCTGGAACTGCTCGATTTTCTGGAGGACAGTCCGCTGGTCGCGCACAATGCGCGCTTCGACTTCGGATTCCTCAACCATGAACTGACATTATGCGGCCATCCGCAAGTCGGCATGCACCGCATGATCGACACCGTCGCGATTGCCCGTCAACTCCATCCGGGCGCCAAGCACAGTCTGGACGCGCTCTGCACCCGCTACGGCATCGATCGCAGCCATCGCGTCAAGCATGGCGCGCTGCTGGACGCGGAATTGCTGGCGCAACTCTATATCGAACTGACCGGCGGCCGTCAGATTGGCCTGGGTCTGGCACAGGAGGAGGCAAAAGAGATCGTCAGGGTGGAACTGACGGAAAGTCCCGTGGTTCGCCCTGTTCGTCCTGCGCGCGTCTTCATGGCGAGCGCGCAGGAGCTGGAACGGCACGCCGCGTTCGTCGCGACGCTGGACAGGCCGCTCTGGCTGGAGGAGGCATAGGCCCATCAAGGACCTGTGCCTTCACGCCAACCCGGCCGCCCTCCCGGCGGTTCGGCAAGAATAAGGAGAAGGCATATGGATATTCGTGTTTCCGGGCATCAGGTCGAAACGGGCGACGCGCTCAAGCAGCATGTCTGGGATCGGCTCGAGGCGATGGCCGAGAAATATTTTTCCCGCACGATTTCCGCCCAGGTCACCTTCCGCGGCGCGCCCCACGGCGCTTTTCATTGCGACATCGTCTGTCATGTCATGACGGGTCTTATCCTCAAGGGCGCGGGCGAAGCGCAGGAGGCGCATCCGGCCTTCGACCAGGCGGCCGAGCGGATAGAAAAGCAGCTGCGTCGCTATATGCGCCGTCTGAAGGACCGCAGCCAGCAGGCCGCAGCCGCCGAAGCGCAGCGCGCCAACGGCTTCAGTCTGGATGATGTCGATGGCGCAGGCTACACCATCTTTGCCGGCGGCCGCGAAGAGGAAGAACCCGATGACGCGCCCCTGATCGTCGCGGAAACGCGCGTCGACATCCCAGAGGCGAGCGTATCGGATGCGGTGATGATGCTTGATCTGCGCAACACCAATGCCCTGCTGTTCATGAATGCGGGCACATCGACCTATAATATGGTCTATCGTCGCCAGGATGGGACGATTGGCTGGGTTGAGCCCCGCGCCTGACCCCTTGCGCCCGGCCCCGCTGCTGTTGACCTTCCGGGTCGGGCGGCTTATGGGGCCGGGCTTCACAGTCCCCGAGCATACGCGCATAATCTTCCCCCTGGCTGAGCGCGGCTCGGCTGGTTCGGAATGGTCATGGTACAGTTCAACGATATCGTCTCGCCCGACGCGCTGGCCGCGCGGCTCGCGATCAATGGCAAGAAACAGCTGTTTCAGAAAATCGCGGCGCTGGCGGCGGATGCCTATGGCCTTGATGCTGCGATCGTGGCCGAGGCGCTGTTCGACCGCGAGCGGCTTGGGTCGACTGGATTTGGCGGCGGCGTCGCCATTCCGCATGCCAAGATCCCCGGCCTTGCCCGCATGTGCGCTCTGGTCGTTCTCGTTGATCCCGCCATCCCCTTCGACGCCGTGGACGAGGCGCCGGTCGATATCATCTTCGCTCTGCTTTCGCCGGTGGATAGCGGCGCCGAGCATCTGAAGACTCTGGCGCGCGTGTCGCGTTACCTGCGTGACGATCATAATGTGGCGCGCCTGCGGGGCGCCAGTTCGGCCGAAGCACTTTATGCGCTCCTTGCAGGCAGCGGGACGCGTGACGCAGCCTGAAAGTCCGAGCGGGGAAGCCGCGCATTTTCGCGCGCTGGAGCAGCTTTATCGTTCCGCGCCGATCAACCGCCTGTTTCGATCCGATCTCGTCATCACCGAAGCAGGCCGGTCCCGCATCGACTTCGATGTCGATGAAAGCCAGTTCCACGCGGCCGGCGCAGTGCATGGCACGGTCTATTTCAAGATGCTGGACGATGCCGCCTTCTATGCGGCCAACAGCCTGGTGAGCGATCGCTTCCTGCTGACGACTGCCTTCAATCTCCTGTTCACCCGCCCGATCGGGCCGGGACGAATACGCGCGGAGGGGCGCTGGATCAGTGGCAAGCGGCGCGTCTATGTCGCCGAAGCGAGCCTGATCGACTCCGACGGAGAAGAGGTCGGTCGGGGAACGGGCACCTTCATGCGCTCGCAATTCCCCTTGTCCTCGCTTCCCGGCTATGCCGCCTGATCCCCGCCTGACCAGCGCGATGCTGGTCGGAGCGCTGCGACGGCGAGTCGTGGAGGCGGGCGGATTCGCCACCATCCTTGTCAAAGGCGATGAGATAAGCGGCGTCATCCTTGTCCAGGCGGTGGAACGCGGACGGGAAGCAGGACTTTTTGAACGAGTGCCGAACCTTGATGGCGGATATGCGTTAATGCGTTGTGGCCCCGCCCCGGCGGAAGGGCCCGAGGCGCTATCGGCTTATATCGAACGCCGCCGCAGGTCTGACCCGGACCTGTGGATAGTCGAACTCGATGTCGCGCAAGCGGAACGGTTCGCCGCTGAAACGATTTGCTGATCGTTGACAGACCGTCATGGTCCGGGCAGAGGCGCGCGACGCCATTGCGCAGGTTGCCGTTTCGTCCATGGGGGGCGGGTCTGGTAAACACGCAGACGGGAGGCGGCCGGTCGTCGCGACAATAGGGTTACAATAGACGACGCCCCGGCCAAGAACCGCTTGTTTTTGAGCTGAAATGAGTTTTCGTTTGAGAGCTGCGATCGTCGCAGCCTTTGCCTTGTCCGCGGCCGCCGCCATGTCCGCTTCTGAAATGTCGATCGCTGGCGAATCCATCGCCTCGGTGACGTCCTTGCCAAAGACTGTACCCGCTGCCACGCAGCCTGCGGTCGTCTTTGCCGCTCCGCGCGAAACTGCGCAGCCGCTGGATTCCGACCATGTGGCCGGTTCCTCTTCTTCTTCCGACTCCGATTTTTCGGCAACCAGCCTCGCTGCTCTGGTCGACGCCCAAGGCGCGCCCGAGGAGCTGGACGGCGACATGCAGTGCCTGGCCGGAGCAGTCTATTTCGAATCCAAGGGCGAAAGCCTGGAAGGCCAGCTGGCCGTTGCGCGGGTGATCATCAACCGCGCCAAGTCCGGCCGCTTCGCCGACAGCCTGTGCGGTGTCATCTATCAGCCCAGCCAGTTCAGCTTCGTGCGCCGCGGATCGATGCCGCCGATCCGCATGGAAAGCCGCAGCTGGCGCCAGGCCGTCGCCATTGCGCAAATCGCGATGGAGGACAGCTGGGACAGTCGGGCTGAAGGTGCGCTCTTCTTCCACGCCCGCCGGGTTTCGCCGGGCTGGGGCAAAACCAAATTGGCCTCGATCGACAATCATATCTTCTACCGCTGATCCCGCCGGATTTGCGGACAAGACAAAAGACTGAGCCGGTTCGGACTGCCCGAATCGGCTTTTCTTTTGTTCCTATATTGTTCTAATGGTTGGGCATGAATAGCATTGCACAAGACGACTGCTCCCCGCTTACCGACGGCACGGCCATGGCGGTCGCGCGCGGGACGTTGCGTCTCTTTTTTCGGCATGACATGAGCGGCATCCTGGAAGTGCCGCTGCCCAATGGCCGGCGTGCCGACATCATGGCGATTGACAGCGCCGGGCGACTGACCATCGTTGAAATCAAATGCAGCCGCGCCGATTTGCTGGGCGACATGAAATGGCCCGATTATTTCGACTATTGTGATCGTTTCTACTGGGCTGTGCCAGCAGGTTTCGACCTTAGCCCATTTGAAGGCGAATCGCTCTGGCCGGGGCGCACGGGACTGATCGTCGCCGACCAATATGACGCCGAACTGGTACGCCCTGCGCCGGTCGAACCCCTTGCCGCCGCCCGGCGCAAGGCGGAAACCCTGCGCTTTGCCCGTCGTGCGGCGCGCCGTCTTACCGCGCTGGCCGACCCGGATCATGCCGTGGAACTGGGCTGGTAGCGCCTGTTTCTCGCGCCTTTACAACCGCCCGCGCCGCGTCCAGTTCAATCAGCAAGTCGGCCTGCGCCCGCATATGGTCGAGCATGTGGCGCGTGATCCGTTCATAATGCTGAAGGAAGCGTGACAGGGCAGCGTCGTCCATCCCTTTGCCGGCCGCGCGCAGGGGTTCTTCCTGTTCGCTGCGCCATCGATGAACGACCGAAAAATCGGGCGCGGCCAGAAAGACAAGGCAATCGATCCGGTCAAACAACCGTTGATAGGGTCCTGCCAATGTCGCGTTGACGAAGTGACGCCAGTGTCCGTCCGCATCCTCGTCGCGCTCCAAGGTGTTGATCGGCGCTTCCAAAGCGTCAATCGACTGCGCCCGGGCGCCGACGCACCACCCCTCCAATAGCAAGAGGCGCGTGCCTGTCGGGGCGTGATCCCATTGCGCCTGCGGCAGGCGGTCATCGCTGCCCTTGTCGAAGCGCGGGAGCGCCGCAGCCACGCCGCGTTCAAGAGCCAAGATAACCTCAACGCCAAGGCCAATGTCATGCGTGCCCGGCACCCCCCGCGTGCGCAGCAACGGATGCACATCTCGCGCCAGCGCGGTCCGCTCGGCCTTGGTGAGATACAGGTCGTCGATGGACAGCAGCGCGGTCGGCACATGCGCGTTGTTCATGCGTGTCTTGATGGCTGCGGCAAGGGTAGACTTCCCGCTGCCCTGCGCGCCGGCGATCCCCACGATCATCAGCGGATTGAACACCTGCGCCAGGGTCCGCGCGATCATTGCCGTGGCGATGTCAATGGCGTTCAACCGCCCACCTTCCTGTTCATCGGCCTCAGCCGCTCAGGGCAATGCCGCCACCAGCAGCTTGTCGATCTTGCGCCCGTCCATGTCCACAATCTCGAACCGCCATCCCTGGTCATCCACGAAATCGCCTACCTCGGGCAGGCGCCGCATCAACCAGAGCGCGTGGCCGGCCACCGTCGCATAATCACGGTCTTCCGACAGGCTGATGTCGATCCGGTCTGCCAGTTGGTCGATCGGCATCTGGCCCGACACCAGCAGGCTGCCGTCCTCCCGCTCCACCAAGTCCGGCTCGTCAAAGGCGTCGCGGTCCGACGCGAAATGCCCCGCGATCGCGGACATAAGGTCGGCCGGCGTCACAATGCCTTCGAAATGACCATATTCATCATGCACCATCACCATCGGCACATCCGACCGGCGCAGCACTTCCAGCGCGTCCATGGCATCGACCTGATCGGGCACGATCTCCGCCCGGCGCATCAATATGTCGAGCGTCAACGCTTCCCCCCGAAACAGGGCAGTCATGATGTCGCGCGCCTGGACGACGCCGACAATATCCTCGACCGACCCGCGCCCGACCGGCAAACGGGTATGGGACGTCGCCAGCAGCCGGGCGCGAATCGTTTCCTCGTCGGCATTCAGGTCGATCCAGTCGACATCCATACGCTGGGTCATCACCTCGCGCACTGGCCGATCGGCCAGGCGCACCACGCCCGAAATAATCGCGCGCTCGCTTTCCTCGATCACGCCTGACCGGCTGGCTTCCGCAACGATCAGGTGCAATTCTTCAGCTGTGACGTGATTTTCCGATTCGCGATCCATGCGCAACAGCTTGAAGATCAGCGCGCTCGATCCATCCAATATCCAGACCAGCGGCGCGGTCAGCTTAGCCAGCCACAACATTGGCGTCGCGACCAGCAGGGCAATCGTCTCCGGCGCGCGCAACGCAAACTGTTTGGGCACCAGTTCGCCCACGATCAGCGAGGCATAGGTCGTAAGGCCAATAACGAGCGAAAAGCCGGCCGTGGCTGCAATATTAGAAGCGAGGCCCAGAGCTTCCAGTCGCTGGCCAACGGGACCGCCCAAGCTCGCGCCTGAATAGGCACCTGCGACGATTCCGATCAGCGTGATGCCGATCTGTACGGTCGACAGGAAGCGGCCGGGATCCGCCGCCAAGTCGAGCGCGACCCTGGCACCCCTCCGCCCCGCCTTTTCCATCGCCTGCAGCCGGGGCCGCCGCGCCGATACGATCGCAAGCTCGGACATGGCGAAGACGCCATTGAGCGCAACCAGCGCCAGGATGATGACGATGTCGACCCAGGGAAAGGGCGTCGGAGTTGGGGAGGGGATCGTGGCCATGGTGGTCAGTTGCCCCCTATAGCGCCTATTCTTTCAATTTCACAACATCGCCATCATCGGTAGTTCAGTTCGGCTGTGGAACAAAGATCGAGGCTTGGCCATTTGGGGGGCCATGCGCTCCTTTTGCGGGCGGATAAAGACAAGGGAACGGATATTATGAGGATTTCTCATCGCATCATGGGCGCGGCGGGTCTGGCCGCCATGTTGGCAACCACCGCCTGCACGACCGATCCGAACACCGGTCAGCGGTCGATTTCCAAGGCGGCGATCGGCGGCATCGGCGGCGCGCTGGGCGGCTATCTGCTGGGCGATCTGGTCGGCGGCCGCAATGATCGTACCGAAAAGATTCTGGGCGCAGGCATCGGCGCTGTCGCGGGCGCGGGTATTGGCGCCTATATGGACGCGCAGGAGCGCAAGCTGCGTGAGGAAACTGCCGGCACCGGCGTCGATGTGATCCGTGACGGCGACAATCTGCTGCTGCGCATGCCGTCAGGCATTACCTTCGGCTATGACCGTGCCGACGTGCAGCCACAGTTCCAGCCGACGTTGAATGATGTCGCCAGCGTCCTGGCCCAATATCCCAAGACTTATATCGACGTATATGGGCATACCGACAGCGATGGGTCGGACGCCTATAATCAGACCTTGTCGGAACGGCGTGCGCAGGCAGTCGCCAATTATCTGGTCGGCCGGGGCGTCCAGTCGGCGCGTATCGGCACGCGCGGCTTTGGTGAAACGCAGCCCATAGCGTCCAACGCAACCGAGGAGGGCAAGGCCGCCAATCGCCGCGTCGAAATCAAGATCGCGCCGGTTACGGAAGCCGACGTTCGTAACTGATCCGTCTGGCTTTTATGAACATGGCTGCACCCGGTCCGCTCGCGGATCGGGTGCAGCTATTTGGAAGGCCTATTGGATAGGTCGCAGTGGCAGACCTTATCCCGTCATTCCTGCAAAGATACGCCCGGACTGCGGGGGTCTGCCGCGCCGACCCAATGGCCCTCGGCGGTGCGTTCGGCGGCATTGGCCTTGAGGCCGAGCGGGCTCAGCGTCACATGATGGCCCAGCTTTTCGAGCGGCACCTTCATGGCCTCTAGCGATGTGCCCTGCTCCAGCACCAGACCGTCCTTGTTATAATAAATAAGGCCGTGCGCGATCGAGTCCTGCGCTGACAGCCCCCAGTCGAAATGCGCGATCAGCGCCTTGGCCACCTGCATGATGATGGTCCGCCCGCCGGCTGCGCCCACGGTGAAAATCGGCACGCCTTTGTCATTATAGACGATGGTCGGCGACATGGAGGACAGCGGTCGCTTGCCAGGCTCGACGCGATTGGCGACCAGCTTCCCGTCCTTTTCCGGCGCAAAGCTGAAATCGGTAAGTTCATTGTTGAGGATCACGCCATTGGCGACCAGCTGGCTGCCAAAGAAGCTTTCGATGGTGGAGGTCCAGCTGGCGACATCGCCATTGCGGTCCACTGCCACGAAATGGCTGGTGCCGGCCTCGGGCTGCGGCCCTGCCGCGGTGCGCGGCTGCGCTCCGGGCGGTGTGCCCGGTTCATAGGTGCGCAACGACCGATCCAGCCGGATCATGGCGGATCGGCGCTTCAAATAGGCGGGGTCGATCATGCCGGACACCGGCACCGACACGAAGTCGGGATCGCCCAGCCAGGTATCGCGATCGGCATAGGCCAGCTGCATCGCTTCGCCGATCACATGCCAGCTGCGTGGATCATCCTTGCCCCATTGGCCCAGCGGGAAGCGTTCGACCATTCCCAATATTTCGAGCACGGTCACGCCGCCGGCTGATGCCGGACCCATGCCGCACACGGTATAGGCGCGATATTTGCCGCACACGGGTTTGCGCATTTTGGCGGTATAGCCGGCCAGATCTGCGGTCGTCATCGGCACCGGATTTTTGGGCGCGTCCGTCACCGCCCTGGCGATGGCCTGCGCGTTTTCTCCCAGGTAAAAGGCGTCCGGCCCTTCCACAGCTACCCGCTTGTAGAGCGCGGCGAGCGGCGGGTTCTTGAGCAGCGTGCCCACCGGCGGCGGCGCGCCATCGACCCAGAAATAGGACTGGATTTCGGGAAAATCCTTCCAGATATCCTTCAACCGGTTGAGCGCGGTCGCTGTGCGCTCCCCCAGTTCAAACCCATCCTGCGCCAGTTTGATCGCCGGCTGGAACAGGTCGGCCCAGGGCAGCTTGCCCCATTTGCGATGCGCTTCCCATGCCAGCCGCAGATTGCCGGGCACCCCGACCGAATAGCCGCCCGGCCAGGCCTGGATGAAGGGCAGGGGTTTGCCATCGGGGCCAAGGAAGCGGTCGGGCCGCGCGGCGGCCGGCGCGGTTTCGCGCCCGTCGATCGATTCCAGCAGGCCGGTGCCGCCATCATGATGCATAAGGAAGCCGCCGCCGCCGATGCCGCTATTATGGGGTTCGACAACGCCCAGCGTCAGCATCATCGCGATCGCGGCGTCGGTGGCGCTGCCGCCCTGGCGCAATATCTCTTGCCCGGCCTGAGCCGCGCGCGGGTCGGCCGCCGAAACGGTGGCGTTGAGCGCGACCGGTGTGCGGGCCAGCAGCGGCGCGGGAACCGCTATGGTGGTCGTGAGAAGGGCGAGCGGGGCCAGTGCGGCCGATAGGCGGAACGTCATGACCGGCACCCTAGGCGCTCTGCGACATGCCGCAACCTTTTCGATAGCGTCATCATGCTCCGTTGAACGGATCAGGCGTCTCTTCCCACCAATTCGGCGATGGTGCGCACCCCGTCGCGCATCATCAGCGCCTTCAGCCCGGCATTGATGCGCCGCGCCAGCCAGGGGCCTTCATAGACAAGCGCGCTGTAGATCTGCACCAGCGATGCGCCGGCGCGGATTCGGTCATAGGCGTGCTCCGCGCTTGCGATGCCCCCCACGCCGATCAGCGGTAGCCGATCGCCCAGCAGCCGCCGGAAATCGCGCAGCCGCGCCAATGACAGGTCGTTGAGCGGCGCGCCCGACAGGCCACCGGCCTCCGTCGCGTAAACGGACCGCAGCGGTGGCCGGCTGGTGGTGGTGTTGGACACGATGAGCGCGTCTATCGCGTGATCGGTGCAGGCAGCGGCAATGTCCTCCATGTCCGCGGGCGTCAGATCGGGCGCCACTTTAAGGAAAATGGGCGTCCGGTCCGCGCCGCGCGCCGCCATCACCGCCCCCAGCAGATCATCGAGCGCCGCGCGGTCCTGAAGCGCCCGCAGTCCCGGCGTATTGGGCGAGGAGATATTGACCGTCAGATAATCGGCGAGCGGCATCATGCAGGTGACGCCCGTGACATAATCGGCAATCCCCCGGCCCGCCGCCGTCGCGTCCTTGTTCGCGCCGATATTGATGCCGATCACCGGACCTTCGCCCTTGGGCCGGCGATAGCGGGCGATTCGGTCGGCCGCTGCGCCCTGGCCGCCATTGTTGAAGCCGAACCGATTGATGACGGCCCGGTCCTCGACAAGGCGGAACAGGCGGGGCTGAGGATTGCCCGGCTGAGCCAGCGGCGTAAGCGTGCCCAATTCTGCAAAGCCAAAGCCCAGGCTGTGCATCTTGTGCGCGACCCGTCCGTCTTTGTCATAGCCCGCGGCAAGGCCAACGGGATTGGGAAAGCGCAGACCGGCAACCTGACTTTCCAACATTGGGTCGGCAGGCAGCGGGTGCGCCGTCGGCGTCATACGCAGGGCGGCGATCGACAGATTATGCGCGCGTTCAGGGTCCAGCGCGAAGAGCAGCGGACGGATCAGGCGATAGGACATGGTGGCGCTATGCCAGCGCCGCCCATCGCCGTCGAGTCACTGTGACAGCCGCGCCACACGCCCCAACGCCGCGTTACTTAATGACAGCAAACGTCATCATTGAGACCGTTTCGGACGCAGAAATGTCCGTTCTGTCCAATAAACTTTCAATGATTCGGGCGTAAAGCGCTCCTGCGACCCGAAGGCTCCTAGGCCCTATGGCCAACGAGACCTTTTCCTGACCCGGCGGTGAAAACCGTCGGGTCATTTTTTTGCCCCTCTGCCATTGCTGGCGCGGGTCGCCATTGGACTTCATGGCCCTTGCGTATTGTGACGTCAGGCGCATAGTGGGCGGCGGGGTGAAAATATGGGGTCGCATCAGGCATCTAAGCCGGCGGGCGCGGTTGCGTTGCCGGATGAGCGGGGTCCACTGTCCTATGCGGTGGCTGCGGCGCAGGGACCGGTGCGGTTGCACTATATGCCGCCGCCCGAGCGGCTGCGTCTCTATTTTGGTTCGCTCTATCATTTCAGCGTGACCGCTGATTCCTACGCCGACGCCACGCGCGCCGATGTGCCGCAATTGCGGTTCATGCTCAGCGGCAATGGTCATTACCAGTTTCAGGACGGCGCGAAGGTCGCAACGCCGACCGTGTGCCTGCTCGGACCGACCATGGGGGCAACCCGGTTCGTGCTAAATGGCCCGGCACGCGTGTTGGGCATTTCCCTGTTGCCTGCTGGCTGGAGGTCGCTGTGCGGACAGGATGCAAGCGACCTTGCCGACCGGCTGCTCGACTTTACCGACGTGCACGAAGGCGTCTTTGCCGCCTTGCTCGATCGCCTGCGGGATATGGACGCGGCTGACGGCGATGCCATGGCGGATCTGATCTGGACCCAGCTTGGGCGGATCGTGCAGCCATTGCGGAAGGCGACTTGGGAATTGCTCGCCGCCGTCGATGCCTGGCTGATCGGCGAAGGTTCGCCGCGTATCGAAGCGCTGGCGGAAGCCACCGGCCTGTCGCAGCGCCAGCTCGCGCGGCTCACTAACCGCTATTATGGCGCGCCGCCCAAATTGCTGGCGCGCAAATATCGGGCGCTGCGCTGCTCCGCCCGGATCGCGCTGGATGGCGAAAGCTGGCAGCAATTATGCGAGGAGGCCGGCTTT
>NZ_DJDV01000089.1:86140-88680 GCF_002431195.1 Sphingobium sp. UBA5915
TTCTCAATCGCTTGTCATAAATACCCTTGATTCCCGTAGCGCAGGCGACCACATGCGCAATCGGATGGATTCGATCCGATTTGAGAATGGTTCGCAATGCGCTTGTCGAGTTTCGCTGATTATGCCGTGGTGCTGATGAGCGCGGCCGCGCGCCATTGTGGCGGCGCGCGGATGAATGCGACAACGCTGGCCGCCGAAACCGGCATTCCGCTGCCCACCGCGCAAAAGCTGGTGAGCCGGTTGTCGGGGGCCGGACTGCTCGAATCGAGTCGGGGCACGGGCGGTGGCGTCCGCCTGTCCCGCCCGCCCGCGACGATTACGCTGGCGGATGTGGTGGAAGCGGTCGAAGGGCCGATTGCCATGACCGCCTGCACCGAAATGGGCGCGCATGACTGCAATCTGGAACGGGATTGCCGCATCCGCCCGCATATGAATGTCGCGAACAATGCGATCCGCCAGGCGCTGGCCGGAGTGACGATCGCGAGTTTGACGAGAGAGATGGCATGACCGACGACGTGACGACCATACGCAATGAGGAAGCGCTGGAGGCGGCCGAGCGCGCGTCGACCTACGAGCATGGCTGGTCATCCGCGATCGAGCAGGATTTCGCGCCCAAGGGGCTGAACGAGGATACGGTCCGCTTCATTTCGGCCAAGAAGAAGGAGCCACAATGGCTGCTCGACTGGCGGCTCAAGGCCTTTGCGCAGTGGCAGACGATGGAATCGCCGGACTGGGCCAAGCTCAACGTCCCGCCGATCGATTATCAGGATGCCTATTATTATGCCGAGCCCAAGAAGAAGGCGGAACTGAACAGCTTGGACGAGGTCGATCCCGAAATCCTGGCCACCTACCAGAAACTGGGCATCCCGATCGCCGAGCAGGAAATGCTCGCCGGCGTGAAGAGCAGTCGCAAGGTCGCTGTCGACGCCGTGTTCGACAGCGTCTCCGTGGCGACCACTTTCCGCAAGGAATTGGAGGAAGCCGGCGTTATCTTCCGCTCGATCAGCGAGGCGGTCCGCGAATTTCCCGACCTGGTGAAGAAATGGCTGGGAAAGGTCGTGCCGATGCACGATAATTATTTCGCCACGCTCAACTGCGCGGTCTTTTCCGACGGCACCTTCGTCTACATTCCCAAGGGCGTGCGCTGCCCGATGGAGCTGAGCACCTATTTCCGCATCAACGCGGAAAATACCGGCCAGTTCGAACGCACGCTGATCGTCGCGGACGAAGGAAGCTATGTCAGCTATCTCGAAGGCTGCACCGCGCCGATGCGCGACGAAAATCAGCTGCATGCCGCCGTGGTCGAACTGGTCGCGCTCGACGATGCCGAAATCAAGTACAGCACCGTCCAGAATTGGTATCCCGGTGACGAGAATGGTAAGGGCGGCATCTATAATTTCGTGACCAAGCGGGCGCTCTGCCAAGGGCGCAACAGCAAGGTTTCGTGGACGCAGGTGGAAACCGGCAGCGCCATCACCTGGAAATATCCCAGCTGCGTGCTGAACGGCGAGAATAGCGTGGGCGAATTCTATTCCGTCGCGCTGACGAATAACATGCAGCAGGCCGATACCGGCACGAAGATGATCCACAATGGCAAGGGCACCCGCTCAACCATCGTGTCGAAGGGGATCAGCGCGGGCCGCAGCAACAACACTTATCGCGGGCTGGTGCGCGTGGCGCCGGGCGCGGAGGGGGTGCGCAACTTCACACAGTGCGACAGCCTGCTGCTCGGCGATCAGTGCGGCGCGCATACCGTGCCCTATATCGAGGTGCGAAACCCCTCGGCGCAGATCGAGCATGAGGCGACGACGAGCAAGATTTCGGACGACCAGCTTTTCTACGCGATGCAGCGCGGGCTGGACACGGAGAGCGCGGTTTCGCTGATCGTCAACGGCTTCGCCAAGGACGTGCTGCAACAGCTGCCGATGGAGTTCGCGGTGGAAGCGCAGAAGCTGCTGGGCATCAGCCTTGAGGGCAGCGTGGGATAAATGATGCACGTCAGCCGGGCCTGATCCGGCGTCCTGCCTGTCTTCTGAGGCGGCGGGACCCCGGATCAAGTCCGGGCAGAAAAACGGGACAATAAGGATAGATATTTTGAGCGACGAAGACGATATCCAGGATGCCCTCGCCGATTTCGCGGAGGATGTTGGGAACGGCCAGTCATGGACGGCCGCCATCCGCATCCTGACCGAAGATTATGAGCTGGAAGAAGGCGAGCTGGAAGCCCGCGCGCGCAAGGATTTTGGCGATCTCGACGCCTATCAGGCCGAATGTCGCGCTGCGCTGGAAAAGGGCGACGCGGCGTTTACCGAGCGGCTCAAGACCGACAAGGCCTTCCACAAGGCCAAGGCCCCCAATCTGGCCCGCATGGAACCCGTGACCGAATTCGTGACCAGCGTGCTGGAAAAGGGCGCGCCGGAACCGGGCGCGGACTGGTGGCCCTATATGCCGATCAAGCGCCATATCGATACGCTGTTCCCCGCGCCGGGCGACGTGCGCGACATGGCCTTCTGGACCGCGCGGACGCTCCAGCGCGCGCA
>NZ_DJDV01000063.1:0-24853 GCF_002431195.1 Sphingobium sp. UBA5915
GATGCGCCTTGATCCCATGCCAGGGGTTGAACGCTGTCTGATCGTCGAGCACCCGCGCTCTGTCCCAGGTCCAGCTCGCCTGCGGCGCAATGCTGATGACCGCGACCGCTACGTAGGGATTGTCCTCTTCAGGCCAGGCAACCGACGCATCCTCGATCGGATTGGCAGCAAGATCACGGGCAAGCTGAACGCGTATTTCCCATTCACCGCCTTGCGCCGCCAGCAGGGTGGCAATCTCTTCGCGCAGCGCATCGTCACGACCGGCGATGTCGATTTCCTGGCCTTCGAGCGCCCTGAAATTCTCTGAGAGCGGGACCACGCCAAGTTTGGCGATATAGTCGCCATAACGGATCGGCGCCTGGGTGAAGAAGCTCTCGCCAAGGGGGTGGGTGTGGCGATGGCCGCCAAGCTGTTCGAGCAAGGCGCTCTCGCCGCCCAGTGCTTCGACGCCCTTCTCGGCCGTTCGAAAGACGGCAGATACTGCCTTTTTGAGTCCTTCGACCTTGTCGGTGGTCTTGGCGAGCAGCTTCAGGTTCGCGAGGAACTTCTTTGGACCCGGGGTCGGAAAGGCAACACCATTGGCGAACAGGAAATCCTGCGTAGTGTCGCCTTCGCTCCCTGCCAGCCGCTCGCCTTCGACGCCGACGAGCTTGATTGCGAAGCCACGGATCAATGAGACGCTGTCAGGCAATATGTCGCCAGCACCGGTGGATATTCTAACCAAAGCATCAAAGCTCTTCGGCTCGGTAAAAACGCCCTGCGCGTAGTCAGGCGGCAATCCTTCAAGCACGCGAACGCGCGCCTGAAGGAGGGCATGGCTCTTGGCATGGACGCCGCGGAACCCGTGGCCCAGATCACGATATGTGGTCTCGATGATCTGGCGGAAAGTGTCCGCCAGTTCCGCATTTACGTCCGCCTCATCCTGGTCAATCCGCTCGATGTCGGTCGTATAGGGGATCGGGCTGCTCATCGGGCCTCCGGCGATAGTTTGAAACATCTCAATCCGGGCGCGCGCTGTCGCGATCCCCGGCCGGATAGTCCTCGGGTTTTACCGTGCCGACATTAGGCCGGTCCTCCACCTTTTCGGAGGGCTTTCCCTTAGGCCGATCATCCTCAGCCTCATGGTCTGGACGCGCATCGCCGAGCGGGCCTCGCGCTACCTTGCGGGTGTCTTCGGACATCTCAGCCTCCTATTGCGCACTGCCGGGCTCAGCCATTTTACGATGCTGCTCAGCCAATATTGATTGTGGAACAATACCCGCTGCTGCGACCTGCAGCTTGTTCGAGAAGCCCGAAACGATATGGCCCTTTCCGGCTAGGAGCGCGTCCCAGCCATCCTTTGCAACCTTGGCCGGATCGGCCTTGTTATCGTCGGCACCCACCGCAGTGTCGGCGCCCAGGCCAGCGCGGTCGAAAAATTCCGTATCGGTCACGCCGGGCATCAGCGTCGTCAGCGTGACGCCCTTATGATCCTTCAGCTCATTGCGCAGCGCTTCGGTGAAATTGTCGATGAAAGCCTTGGTGCCGTTGTAGACCGCGTTGAAGCTCCCCGGAATGAAACCGGCAATCGAGCCGGTTACGAGAACCTTTCCCGCATCGCGCGCCAACATCGGGCCGAGCACCTTCTGCAGGAGGTAGATGGTGCCGGTGATGTTGGTGTCGATTACATGGCGCCAATCGGACAGTTGCTGGTCTAGAAACGCATGTCCCAGGCCATGCCCCGCATTGGCGCAGAGCAAGTCCACCTGTCGCCCGTCGGCGCGATCGAGCAACTGATCGACACCTTGGACGGTCGAAAGATCGACCTCGAGCGTATCGACCGCGACGCCAAAACTTGCGAGTCCAGCCGAGGCACCGGCAAACGGCGTGTCGGCAACGACGAGGAGATCATAGCCATCTGCGGCCGCCAGTTTTGCCAATTCAGCGCCAATCCCGCTGGACGCGCCGGAGATGATTGCGAATTTACTAGCCATGTCTTTTGTCCTCATGCCGCAACGCGATCAAAAGCGGGCTTCAGCACGATCTTGGTCACCTCATTCTGCTGATCGTGGAACATCTTGTAGCCTTTGGGAGCATCCTCCAGCCCCATGCGGTGCGAGATGAGGAAGGTCGTATCGATCTTCCCTTCGACGATCGCATTCAGAAGCGGGGGCATGTAATGCTGGACGCTGGTCTGGCCGGTCTTGAGCGTCAGCCCCTTCTCCATGAAGGCGCCCAGAGGGAATTTATCGACAAAGCCACCATAAACGGCTGGCATGGAGACGCGTCCACCTTTGCGGCAGGCATGGATCGCCTGTCGGATCGAATGGGTTCTGTCGGTGCCAAGGAACATCGATGCCTTAATCTGATCGACCACATTGTCGAGGAAGAACCCGTGCGCTTCGAGGCCAACGGCGTCGATGACTGCGTCCGGACCGATGCCGCCAGTCATCTCCATCAGCGCCTCATATGTCTTCGTTTCTTCATAGTTGATGGTTTCCGCGCCGAAGCGCTTCGCTAGCTCAAGGCGATGAGGAAAATGGTCGATGGCGATCACCCGCTGCGCGCCCATCAGGAAGGCGGACTGAACCGCGAAAAGGCCGACCGGTCCGCAGCCCCAGATCGCGACGGTGTCGCCCGGCTCGATGTCGGCATATTCGGCCGCCTGCCAGCCGGTGGGGAGAATATCCGAGAGGAAAAGGACCTGGTCATCCTCAAGCCCATCGGGAACGACGATCGGCCCGACGTCGGAAAATGGAACCCGGACATATTCGGCCTGCCCCCCGGCATAGCCGCCGGTCAGATGGCTGTAGCCGAACAGTCCGGACATTGGCTGACCATACATTTCTTGGCCGATATCCTGATTGTCGGCGGGATTGCCGTTATCGCAGGCGGAATATTGGTGCTTGGCGCAATGGTAGCAGCTCCCGCAGGCGATGGTGAAAGGCACCACCACCCTCTGCCCCTTCTTCAAGGTGGATTTTGCGCCGGTCTCTACGACTTCGCCCATGAACTCATGGCCAAGGATGTCGCCCGCTTTCATGGTCGGGATGTAGCCATCGTAAAGGTGCAGGTCCGAACCGCATATGGCGGTCGAACTGATCTTGATGATGGCGTCGCGCGGATTGAGGATTTCAGGGTCGTCGACGGTATCGACGCGGACATCATGCTTGCCGTGCCAGGTGAGCGCGCGCATCAGTTCTTCTCCTCGGCAAGTTGCTGTGCAGTGCGGGCGGCAGTGGCGACCTCGCCGGTTTCCATGAGCTGCTTGAAGCGTCGCAGATCGCGCCGCGCCTGGATGGCCGGTTCGCGCTGGAACATCTTGGCGACGATCTTGCCGATGAACCCGGCGGGCGGATCATAGGCGATGGTGGCCGTGACGATTGTGCCCCGTTCGCCCGCGTCGCGAAATTCGATACGACCGCTATTGGGGACGTCAGCGCCTTCGACCGAAGCCCAGGCGATCAGCTCACCGTCTATCTCTTCTGTGATGACCGCGTCCCATTCTACGGTCTTCCCAGCCGGCGCCTTCACCACCCAGTGGGAACGTTCAGCGGCAATAACGTCCACGCGCTCCACATTGTCCATGAAGCTGGGCAGCTGGGTGAAGTCGCGCCAGTAGGCAAAGAGTTCGGCGCGAGGTCGATTGATGGTCACGGACTTGCCGATGAGGCTTTCATGGCCCGCACCCTTGATGTCGGTTGCAGCCTCTTTCTTCTGTTCGCTCGACTTGGCGGTGGCCGCAGGGGCATCGTCTGTCGCTCGGCTCATGGGCATAGCTCCTTGGGCAAGAGAAAATCGGCTGCGGCAGCCGGGAAGGGCACATCAAAGGCGAGCCCTGGTCTCACCGCTACTCAACGCCATTGCCGCAGCAATGGACCCATAAGCGCCGGCATAAATCTTATTGATGGAGATCAGTGTCGGTGCCGCAGCGACGCCGGGTTCCGCGATAAATGGCTGCGCGAGGCTCTTCAGGCGTGCATGCCTGCTTCCTGCCGCTGGAACGGACGATAGCTGAAGCCGTTAGCTTGGGCATCCTCCATTAGTCGGACTGGAAGATGGTCATGCTGCGAAACAACGGACTGACGCTCGTCCTGCTGTTGTTGTTTGCGGCGACTATTATCGGACAATGGATCGCTGGCTGGCATGTTCAGGTCGAAGACGCCCACCGCCATGGTGAACAGGTGCTTTCGCTCATCGCCTATAGCTTCAGCCCCGAATTTCTCTCCAGTGTCTTTGAAAATTGGGAGAGCGAGTTCCTGCAGATGTCAGCCTATGTGGTGCTGACCGCGTTCCTCATCCAGCGTGGTTCGGCGGAGTCCAAGGATCCGGACGGCCCGCCGCGCGACGCAGACCTTGATCTCCAGGCCAGCAAGCCCGGCGCACCGAAAATCCTGCGATGGGGACCAATCTGGCGCGCTCTCTACGCGCAATCGCTCGGTTTGGCCCTGGCGTCCCTCTTCCTTGCTTCGTTCGTCATCCACTGGACACAAAGCGCCAGGGTCGCAGCGCAAGATGCTGTAGCACATGGTGAAAAGCCACTGACAACGATAGCCTATCTTGGCGATCCTCAGCTTTGGTTTGAATCCTTTCAGAACTGGCAAAGCGAGTTTCTCTCGACTGCAGTTCTGGTGCTTCTATCCATTTTCCTTCGCCAACGGGAATCGCCGGAATCCAAGGCCGTGGCAGCACCTCATAACCAGACTGGCGAGTAGACATATGTGGATGGCTCATACGCGCGAACGACTTCCTTTTTGCGAGTCGTTAGCGAGGAACCATAGCCGGTGCTGACAACTTCATTGGCGATCACACAATAGGAGAATTAGGATGGCTGAGCCGCAATTCACCGATGCGATCGCGCTGCTGAAGGCCGACCATCGCAAGGTCGAGGATCTGTTCGAGAAGTTCGAGGCTGCAAAATCCGCAGACCGCAAGCAGGCGCTGGCGCATGAGATTTGTGTCGAGCTCAAAATCCACACGCTCCTCGAGGAAGAAATCTTCTATCCCGCCTTTCGCGGGTTGATCGAGGATGACACACTCGACGAAGCCTATGTCGAACATGATGGCGCCAAGGTGCTGATTAACGACATAGAGGCCGGCTCGCCCGGCGACGCCTTCTATGACGCTAAGGTCAAGGTGCTTTCGGAAGAAATCAAGCATCATGTCCATGAGGAGGAAATGCCGTCTGAGGGCATGTTCGCTCAATGCCGGAAAACTGACGTTGATCTTGTGGCACTCCGCGACACGATGGCCGCACGCAAGAAGGAATTGCTTGCGAAGGCAAAGACAGGCGGGCTGCCCGCCGCGAAGCCGACGGCTGTGAAACTGCTCGCAGCCTGACCCGTGCCAGTAAAAGGGAATGGGCTGGCGCCTGAAAACGGCGGCGGCCCATTCCTTGCGACCACTAACCGACAGAATCCTCCACCGCAGTGGTCATCCTCTCTAAGTCGCAAGGCTTGGCCGGAAGCTAATCGCCGTCGGGTAAGGTCCTTGCAGGGGCCAGCTACCTCTTGAAGTGAGGGCTAGCGACACTTCGCCGCACGCGCTTGCAGATGGTGCTGGCGAGTTCCGGATCGTCCTGGGAACTGGCGAGAGGATATTCTACAGCAACAATGCTCCCTTTCTCATGTCGAGGCAGCTATCTGGGCTCTGACATTTTGGCAAAGACAGGGCGATTTCGTGAAGGTTGCGAAAAACCTCATCTGCTCCGCCTCTCGTTAAAATCCGCCAGTGCTGCGGGCCACTCTCCCTCGACTAGAGGCGCCAGGCTATCGAACCATGCGCGTGGGCGCAGCAGCGTCAGCCGATCACTGGCAAAGTTCAGGTCTGCCCAGTCCAAAGCGCGAAGTTCTTCATCCACGCCTCCCCAACCGCCAGATGCGATGACGACGTAACTTACCCTGCCGCTCTTGCAGGTCACGAGGGCCTCAACGGCTTTTCCGATCGGCTCGCCTTCAGCATCAACGACCGGCATGCCAGCGACGCTCGTCGCGGTAAAAAGACTCGGATAGAGGGAGCGCTGGCTTGCCTGGGCGGCGGATTTGCCGCCATCTTCATATGCGCGCTGCTTGCCAAGCCAGCGCCAGACGCCGATGAGATTGACGAGGGTTAGAAATCCGTTGGTGGCCAGCAGGTTTGCCTGTCCCGAAGAGAATCCCACTATCGACCAGGCGATCGATCCCAGGGTGAAGACCCCGAAACCCCAGCCGGTGACACGTGCGCCCAGATTGGCTGCGGTCATCATGGCCGCAATCATGGTGGCAGCAGGGGCAATCCAACCGGCGAGGTCTTCCAACTCGGGTAGCTCCATGATCAAAAGGTCAGAAGCGACTAACGCGAAGCGCTCTTGCTGGTGCCGGATCGAAGGCAGATTTCTCGGGTTGCCCTTTGCGCGCGTACGGCAACAGCGCTTTAGCCCGAGCAAACGGGAAGCCAGCCCCCTAAGATTCTGTTGGGGCAGGGGGCCTTTAGTGATGGTCGCGATCAAAATGCCGGACCACCAGTGACGGGGCGCCTAGTTTGCTGTTCCTGGCGCGCGATGACCCGAGCTATATGTCGGGTAGGTCCTGCACCCCAATGGTAGCCATCGTGAACGGATAATTGCCCACGCTTGGCGGTCGAACACATTTAGGCTGGCACCGCTGAAACGGAGTATGTCGACGACCGGTTCGCCTGATCCACGCTTGTGAAAAAACCATCGATGGAAGCGAGGACGTTCTGAACCGCCGAAGCGTCAAAGCGCATCGACGTGCTCAAGGCGAAGCTCGGTCTCGACTGAGCGCTTACGGTTCGTCTGTCAGCGAGTCAGATGGTCACGTGCGAGGCAAATGGTCACGACCCGTTCGCCGTCCCGCCATGCCTGTTCGATAGTGCCACCAAGTCCACGCATGGCTGCGCGCATCAGCTCTGTCCCGAAACCCTGATCGCCATTGTCGAAAGTGCCACCGCGTTCTCGCCAGGCGATGGTGACGTTTCCTTGCGTCATTGAGATATCAACCTGGAGCAGGCCGTCGGAATTGGAGAGCGCGCCATATTTGACGGCATTGGTGGCGAGTTCGTGCATGAGCAGCGCTAGTGACGTTGACGCGCCCGCGCCCACAGGCGCGTCGCACTGCGCGACGGTGATCTGACCCTCGTCGCGATAGGGCTCCAGGACTGCTCCAATCAGCTCGCTCAGCGCGGCACCGGAGCGTTCTTCGCCTGGAAGTCCGAGGACGAGTTGCTGCGCTGCGCCGAGCGCGATGATCCGGCTGCTCAGGTTATCGGCGAAGTCATCCACATCGTCGGCCCGTCGTCGGCCAACGCTGACCAGCCCCTGCACGATCGAGAGCAGGTTCTTGATGCGGTGATGCATCTCGCGGACCAGGAGCCGCTGGTCCTCGGCATGACGCAGCCGCTCGCCGATATCGCGCGCGATTTTAGACGCGCCGATAATCTCGCCTTCGGCGTTGCGCACCGGCGAAATGGTGACCTCGATATGGACGGGTTCGCCATCACTGCGGCGGCGCACCGTTTCGAACCGATCGACGCGTTCGCCTGCCCGCAGCTTGCCGATAATCTCGGCTTCTTCGTGGAGCCGGTCCTCAGGGATGATGAGCGTGATGGGCTGGCCGATGGCCTCGGCGGCGGAGAACCCGAACAGCTTCTCGGCTCCCGCATTCCAGCTGGTGATGACGCCGTCGAGCGTTTTGCTGAGGATCGCGTCGCCGGAATTGTCGACCACCGAGGAAAGCCACAAACCGGCGTCGAATTTGGGGCCGTACATCGTCGAATGGCTCATGTCCCCTCATTCCCGGAATGCCCGGTGGCCATTTGAAAGTCTCGTAGTGACGGCCCACGTACAGAGTCGCAGTGGCGAGCGTCGCGGGGACATTAAAAATTTCGGCGGATGACATCAACGCCTTCTGGCTGCTGATGTCGCGGTGCGCTAGCCATCCTGCTTGCTGCGCTTGTTTGTATGGGCGCCGAAGCGGCCTTTCGTGATCGTCCGATTTTCCCTCTAGCCGACTTGCGAGATCGTGCTCGCGAACGACTGCTTTGACCCAGGAGCCGCCTACCGATTTCGGCCGACAATATTGTGAAGCCCGGTCTTGCAGTAATGGCGTGGTCCTGAATGGGGCATCAGGACCTTGGGGTACGGCGTCGAGCCTTGTTGTCGGAGAGCTCGACCCACACCGGCGCATGATCGCTCGACTTCTCCCAGCCCCGGACGTGAGTGTCGACCTGGGCATCGATGAGCCGGTCGCGCAGCAGTGGACTGAGCAACAGATGATCGATGCGTAGGCCCGCATTTCGGCCATAAGCGTTTCGGAAATAATCCCAAAAAGTGTAGATCGTCTCGTCCGGATGGATAGTGCGAAGGGCATCCGTCCAGCCTTGATCGAGGAGCCGAAAGAATGCCGCCCGGACTTCGGGCGCGAACAAGGCGTCGTCGAGCCAGCGTTCGGGTTTGTAGACATCTCGATCGGTCGGCATGACATTAAAATCGCCGAGCAGGATCACCGGAGCGCCCGATCGTAACAGCGCCGCTGCATGATCGATCAGCCGATCGAACCAACGCAGCTTGTAATCGAACTTTGGTCCGGAGCGCGGATTTCCGTTCGGCAGATAGAGGCCAGCGACCAGCACGCCGTTGACCGCTGCCTCGATATAGCGACTTTGACTGCTGTCGGGGTCATCTGGCAATCCGCGCCGTGTCTCATGAATTTCCCCCACACGGGCGAGAATGGCGACGCCATTCCAGCTCTTCTGGCCATGCCAGATCGCCTGATAGCCAAGAGCACGAAACGCGCTTTGCGGGAATTTCTCTTGTGGCGCCTTGAGTTCCTGGAGCACGACGATGTCCGGTTCGGCCTCGGCCAGCCAGCGAAGCAGGACCGGCAGGCGGCCGTTCACGCCGTTCACATTGTAGGTGGCGATCTTCACAGGTCTGGCAGGACCTGGTCGGCACGGCCCCATTGCGCGAGCGCCTTGGATCCTGCTCGCTTCACCATCTCTGCGGCGTCACCAATATGCCAGCAGGCCGGACTGTCCAGATCGCGCAACTCCTCCCAGCTGAGCGGCACCGCGATCGGCGCAAGGGGGCGCGAACGCGCGCTGTAGGGCATGACTGCAGTGGCGCCGCGCTGGTTGCGAAGATAGTCGATGAAGATGCGTCCGGTACGTCTGGCCTTGGCCAGGGCCGCAGTGAACCGGTCAGGATCTGCCTGCGCCAGGGCCATGGCAAAGCGGCGCGCAAAATCCTTGACCACTGGCCATTGCGCAGTCGGCGTGAGCGGCGCGATAACATGAACGCCCTTGCCGCCGGTCACCATCGGGAAGGTTGCGAGACCCATCTGTCCCAGCACGTCCTGAAGGTGGAAAGCAGCCGAGACGACATCTTTGAACTCCAAGCCCTCATCGGGGTCGAGATCGAACACAAGCCGGTCGGCCTTCTCGACGTCCTCGATCCGAGCGCCCCAACCATGGAATTCGATCGTGCCCATTTGGACGCAGGTCAGAAGTCCAGCGGGCGTGTCCACGAACAGATAGGGCTCGTCATGCCCATCCTTCTCGCGGATCGCGACGTGCTTGACCTCGTCACCAAAACTGCCGGCATCATGCTTCTGGAAGAAGCATTTCTTGTCTCGCCCTTGCGGGCAGCGCACCAGACTGATCGGCCGGCTGCCGCTCCAGGGCAGCATGATCTCCGCAACGGCTTCATAATAGTCAGAGAGTTGCCCCTTGGTGAGCTTGCCCTCGGGAAAGATGACGCGCTCGCGATTGCTGATCTTGACGGTACTGGTAGCGGCCGGAGCGGTCAGATCGCCGACCGGCGTTTCGGTTTCGACCACAACCGCTTCGGGCTTTTTATCCTCTCGAAGGCCCAGATAGCTCGAATGGCGCAATACGCCTTCGTGGGTAAACTCGATGAAGGCGACCTCGGCGACGAGCTTCGGCTTGATCCAATGGGCGCCGCGCACGGCAGCCCGGGATGCTTCCACGGTTGCGGTCTTCTGTTCGAGCGGCGCCATCAACGCCATCAGGCGCTCGATCTCGTCGCCCGTGAACCCAGTTCCAACCTTCCCCGCGTATCGCAGTACGCCCCTCTCGTTCACTCCCAGCAGCAAAGCGCGAAAGCCCCGCTGCTTGTCCGAGGGTGTCCATCCGACGATGACAAACTCCTGGCGGCGGATGCACTTGGTCTTGACCCAGGCCCCCGAGCGCGCGCCAGAATAGCGCGCGTCGGTGCGTTTCGAGATGACGCCCTCCAGTCCCGCACCGCAAAAACTGTCGAAAAGCTGCTCGCCGCGCCCGATTATATGGTCGGAATAGCGCAGATGACTCTGGCCCTCGCCGATCAGCGCGGCGAGAAGCTCCTTGCGTTCCAGCAACGGCCGTTGAGTCAGATCTTCGCCGTTGAGCTCGAGCAAGTCGAATGCGAAATAATCGATCGCGTTCGGGTCGTCCTTGAGCGCTGCCTGCAAAGCCTGGAAACTGGTCCTGCCGTCGGGCAAGACCACGACCGCTTCACCGTCGATCAAGGCGCTTTCAGCATCGAGCGTGACCGCGTCGCCGATCAGTCCGGCGAACCGGTCCGACCAGTCCAACCCCGAGCGCGTGTAGGCGCGGCCTTCGCCATTGCCGATGGCAAGCAGCGTGCGGTATCCGTCATATTTGAGCTCGTGCAGCCAGCGATCACCCGGCGGCACATGGTCGACAAGAGTCGCCAGCTGCACGGGCTGGAACGGCGGCAGGATACGGCCAGCTTTCCTGCGCTTCGTCGCCCTGGCAGGCTTCCTGACTTGCGCCTTGGCTGAAGCTGGAGCCGCCGGCGATGCCTTGGCCTTCGATCTTGCAACCGGTTTGCCCGCAGCGATCTCCTCCATCGTGCGGCCGCTGTCGATACTGGTCAGGTGGAGCCCGATCAGATCGTCCGAGCCGCCGGCAAAGGCATCGTTTACCTTGCGCAATATCCAGTTCTCGGCCTTTTCCCTGCCGCGCGGCTTCAGACGAAAAAGGATCCATTCGCCCTGCATCCGGCGCCCATGGAGAGTGAAATGGAGGTGACCTTCGGGCAGGGTCGTACGCGGATCCTTGCCGGCGATCGGTTCCCATGTTCCGTTGTCCCACAGCATGACGGTGCCGCCGCCATACTCGCCCTTGGGGATGGTGCCCTCGAACCGGGCATAGTCGAGCGGATGGTCCTCGGTCCGCACAGCCAGCCTCTTGTCATCCGGATTGGCACTGGGCCCGCGCGTGACGGCCCAGCTCAGGAGAACGCCGTCCAGCTCCAGTCTGAAATCATAGTGTAGACGGGACGCGGCATGTTTCTGGACGACAAAGCCATTGCCGGCGGCGGGCTGTGTCGCCCCGGAGGGTTCGGCGGTGCGCGCGAAATCACGCTTGGCGCGGTAGGTGGCGAGCCTGTCCTCCTTCTTGGTCTGAACGTTCGGCATGTTGGTCCCGGATTCCTTCGCTCCCTTAATTCGCGGATGCCATGACTCGTTCCTGCGTCGCTCAGGCCTGACAAGCGCTGCTAAACTGGACTTCGATCATTCGGGGGCGATTGATCGCGCGAACCGGTAGCTTGTCTGCTCAAAATTCAATGTCCGGAAGAAATTGTGGGCATTTTTCACATCGATGTCGCTCATCGCTTCGAGCCGCGTGCAACCTTTCTTGCGAAGCGACGTCACGGCTTTATCTACCATAGCGGTGGCGATGCCCTTTCTTCGATGTGCTTGGGCAACGAGCAGCAACGTCAGTCTGCCGACCAGCCCATGCTGGAGCGTGGGTATGACAGCCCAGGCGCAGCATCCGACGACTTCTCCGAATTCAGCAACGGCCATGCCGGCTTCCGCCTTGAGCGCTGCTTTCAAGTTCCGGGCCACACCGAGTTCGTCCAGCCTTACCCCGGACAGCTGTCGCACCAGCGGAACGAGCGCTTCCGCGTCGGCTGCCGTTGCGGCGCGGATGAGCAGCTTCGGCTCGGGTGCCGGCGCAGGGGCGGGACGGCGGCCGCTTGGGCGAGATGCTGAACTGACACGCGCGGCCACTTTGGCGGCGGGATTATGCCGATCTCTTGGCTGATCTTCGGCCTCGCTCCGACTTTTTGGATATTCTCTGCTTAACGGTTCTGGCTGTTCTCCAGACCTGCGTTTTTTTGAGCGTGGCCGGATGGCCGATTCCAGACGTTGATCGTCGTCATCATTGCCGCCTGAGGGTCGGGCTTTCGATGCTGGTCTGGCGGGGGTGCTTTCCGCTGATTCCTTCCAAGTGCTGGCGGCACTGGCCCGCAAATAGGTCTCGATATCTTGCGCCGACGCTTCCAGCCCTTGTGCGCCAATGCCGAGCAGCGGCTTGCCGGCTGCATCGATCAGCCCGAACTTGCCATAGTCGCCGACGCCGGGTTTGCGCCTGCGTGATTTTACAAGCTTGAGGCCACGATGCTCGGCCATGTCGCGCAGTTTTTGGTCGGTCGCCACCTGTGCCATCTCACGACAACCCTTTAGCTGGCTCCCGGTTCATGGAGCCTCGAAACGCCACGTCGGCGCAGGACTTTCATCCGGCCTTGTTTCTGATTCGGCTCGACTGCAGAAAGGGAACGCGACATTGGTTCTTTCGATGGATGCTGATGCGCGCATATCGCTTTAACCAGTCTTCGATGATCGAGCGTGTCGCGTTCGATGATGACGCACACACGCTGAGTATCTCGTTCCGTCAGACCGGCAAATATCTCTACTATGACGTGCCTGCCACCATCTTTGACGAGCTATGCAAAGCCGTCTCGGTGGGCACATATTTCAACGAGCAGATCAAGGGGCGCTTCGCGTGCCGTCGCGACCCCGAACGCCGGCGCTTTGGCCCGAAGGATGAATAACCTTCAGGCTTTCCCGAGCACCTGGTATACCGACATCAAATGCTGTCCTGCAATGGCGCGGGCGCGCGGCGATCGCACGGTCTCCTCATTGGTTTCGTGGAGCATTGTCAGCATATCAAGCAGTTCCTGACGGGGCATGCCGGTTTCGAGCAAGTGCGTGCCGATCAGAGCCACCAGATTGCTCCAGAGCGTGATCGCGCCCTCCGCGAACGCAGCATCATCATCTTCGCTGCCGGAAGCCTTGCAAATTGGATCGGTCATGAATTTACGCCCGCTTGCGCGTCGTCGCCGGCGACTTCGCAGCCGGCTTTTTATCGGTGCTCTTCGCAGCCTTTTTGGCAGGCGCTTTCTTCGCAGCGGGTTTGGAATCGCTGCTGCCAAGTGATTTCTTGAGCGCGGCCATCAGATCGACGACGTTGCTGCCGCGCGGATCGGCTTCGCTATCGTCCGCATCGATGTTGAGGGTCTTTCCCTTCTTCTTGCGCTCGATCAGGTCCTTGAGCGCATCGACATAGCGGTCATGGAAGTCGCTGGCATCGAACTTGCCAGTCTTCTTGTCGATCAGCGTCGTGGCGAGATCGAGGAGTTCGTCATCGGGATCGCTATCGCCTATTTCGCGGAAATAACTCGCCGCCTTGTTGACCTCGTCGGCATAACGCAGGGTTTCCATGACCATTCCGCGGCCGCAGGCTTTGATGCTGACGACATATTCCCGCCCGCGCATCGCTAGCTGGCCAAGTCCTGTTTTCCGGCTGCGCCGAAGCGCCTCCCGCAGCACAATGAAGGCTTCCTCGGCCAGGTCGTCGGCCGGCACGACATAATAGGGCTTTTCAAAATAGATCGGGTCGATGTCGTGGCTATCTACAAACTGTGTCAGTTCGAGCGTCTTCTTGCTCTCCAGCTTGACGCCCTCGATCTCCTTCTCATCGAGCAGGACATACTCGCCCTTGGCATATTCAAAGCCCTTGACGATCTCATCGAGATCGACCGGGCCGATGCCAGGCACGACCTTTTCATATTTGATTCGCTTGCCCGACGGCTCATGAATTTGATTGAATGCGATGGTCGCGCCGCTCTTGGTCGCCGAATAGATTTCGACAGGGATCGAAACCAGGGCCAGCCTTATCTGGCCTTTCCAATAAGGTCGTGCAGCCATGATTATCTCCAACGCATTCTCCGGATAACTTTCTGCGGCGGGCAGCGTTCCAAGTCCGAGAGCCGCCCCGCCTCGTTATAGAACGGCCGCAGCTTCTCCCGGATGCCGTCCGGATCCGCGACGTGATCCAACGTCCACGACATGTCGCTATGGGAACATGATCTTCCAGGCTGAAGCTGTAGAATAGCGCCTCCCGCATCACCCTCCGATCACCAATTAGAGCCTGTCTCCTGACGACAAGGTCAGTGAATCCGGACAGCCATTACTGCAAGGCAGGGTTCGACCCATTGCTGCCGTTCGGAGGTCGATTTTCAATCGCCAAGTGCTGACGGTCTGCTTGTTAGATTCGATTAAGGCCGTGCTTCTCCCGCAGTGTAAGCTGAAAGGGGGCACCCAAGGATGCTGGCAGTTTGAACGCACCGCCCTCGAAAAGATGGGGCGCACGTTTTGAAGATGTCGGCCCCGCAGTCTGTTTGTCACATTTCCCCTCTAGCCACCCCCAGAATCGACACTTCGTCATAATAAACGGTCGCGGAACTGGGATGAGCGGAACGGACAGGGAAAGAGCGCGCTGGCTGCTGCGCAACATCTTGCCGCATGAGCCTGCCTTGCGCGGCTGGCTTGCGCGTCGTCCATTGGGCGGACTGGAACCGGACGATATCATCCAGGAGTCCTACAGCATCTTCGCGGAGATGGAGCGGGTCGACACCATCACCTACCCCCGCGCCTATCTGTTCCAGGTAGCCCGGTCTGTGGTAACCCGCCATGTCCGCCGTGCGCGGATCGTTCCTATTCATGCGGTCGACAATCTTGACCATCTTGACCATCCTGACGATGCCGCATCACCCGAACAGACTGCGATCGACCGGGATGAATTGCGCCAACTGGCCTGCGCAATTGCGGCCATGCCGCTCAAGACGCGCGAGGCCTTCATTTTGCGCCGGGTGGAGGGCCTGCCGCAACGCGCGATAGCAGCGCGGATGGGCATATCAGAAAATACGGTCGAGACGCATATTTCACGCGGTATCCGATTTTTGATTGACTGGTTTGGTCGTGGTGGAAAGACGCTGCCCCAAACCTCTAGGGGTGTGACAAGGGAGACGCGCGCAGCTGATGGCCGGACAAGAAGACAGTCGCAGCATTGACCAGACCGCGTCCGACTGGGCGGCGCGGCTGGATCGTGGCGCGCTGTCCGCGGCGCAGGATGCGGAACTTGAGCAATGGCTGAGCGCCGATCCGCGCCATAAGGGCGCCCTGCTCCGAGCGCAGGCATTGTCGTTGATGAGCGAGTCCGCGCAGGCGCTGGGCCCCGACTTCGATCCTCGTCCGTTCGAGCCAACAAAACAGCGCGGCCTGTCGCGACGACATTTGCTCGGCATCGGCGGTGGCGCACTGGCCGCCATGGCGGGCATGGCCGCATTGACCGTCGGCATGCCGGCATCGGGCGCGGAAATCCGCACCGGCCGGGGCGAGATGCGACTGGTGCCGCTGGAGGACGGGTCGACCGCCCTGCTGAATACCGACAGCCGCATCCGCATCCTCTATGGTGAAAAGGAACGTCTGGTCTCGTTACTGGATGGCGAAGTCTATTTCTCGGTCGCACGCGACGAGCGGCGCCCATTCATTGTCGAGGTGGGCGGTCGCCGATTGCGCACAGCGCAGGCCGGCTTTCGCGTCCGCAAGCTGGCAAGGGCGCCTGTCGACATATTGGTGCATCAGGGGCTGGTCGAACTGCCTGCAGTCAATCCCATGAGCGGTCAGGTTGTCGCCCTAGCTGGCAATACCCACATGGTCATGGCCGATGCGGCATCCAGCCTGTTCGTCGCGGAACGGCCCGAACCGATCTCGCCCGAGCGCATCAACCGGGAGCTGGCCTGGCGCGACGGGAAACTGGCCTTCGAGGGCGAGACCTTGCAGCAGGCGGCCAATGCCTTTGCCCGTTACAGCGAAACCCGCATCCTGATACCGGACGCGGCACTGGCGCGCGAACCTGTAACGGGTCTGTTTACAGCCAATGATCCCGCGGGCTTCAGCCGCGCGATTTCGACCATCTTCGATGCCCGCCTGGTCCAGCAGGACCATGACCTCATCCTGAGCCGCACAGCGCAGTCGAAAAAAAATTGACCCTGCGTTAGCGGAACCGCCGGCCTCCCACCTCTTAGGGTCGAACGCCGTGCAGAGCGCGGCCAGCAGGGGGCTACCAGCCAATGTATTCGCGTCATTCTCTCCTCACTTGTGGGGCTTCTTTCGTTGCGCTTGCCGTCGCCGTGCCGGCCCATGCGCAGGAGCGTCTCTTCGACATACCCGCCCAGCCCGCCGTCCGTGCCATCCCCGAACTGGCCCGACAGGCACAAGTGCAGATCGTAGCCCCGGCCCGTGATCTGGCCGGCATCAACACGCCTGCAATCAAGGGGCGGATGGACGTGCGCGAAGCGTTGCGCCGCCTGATCGCAGGCACGCCGCTGCGGGTTGGATCGGATGACGGCAATGTCATCACCCTGCGCTCGGCCCGCCCGGAAGCCAGCGTCGGGAATGGCATGGTGCGCGGCCGCGTGTTCAACACCGTCACCGGCGAATATCTGCGCAACGCGGAAATTCGCGTCGAAGGCACGCCGATCACCGTCTATTCGGAGGATAATGGCGAATTTCGTTTGTCCAACATTCCGGCCGGTGAAGCGACGATCCTCGTCAAATATACCGGCCTCCAGACCGAAAGACTGATCGCCACTGTCAGCCCGCGTGAAGTCGCGACGCTGGACGTGGCGTTGCGCGCACCGACCTTTGCGGGCTCTTCCGCCGACGACGGCTCAGCCATCACTGTCACCGCCCGGCGCGAGGGGCAGGCGGCCGCGATCATGGAACGCCGCGCTGCCACCAATGCCAAGACCGTGGTGGCCGCCGACAATTACGGCCTGCTGACCATGGGCGATGTCGGCGAATTCATGAAGCAAATGCCGGGCATCTCGCTCGACTATACCGAGGTTGATGCCACGGCGGTCCGCATTGGTGGTCTCGACCCCAAATATTCGACCTTCACCACCGACGGCGCCCGCATGGCGACGGCGACGTCCAACAACAATAATGGCCGGCAGAACAGTTTCGAGCAGATGTCGATCACCGGCATTGAGTCTATCGAGCTGAACAACACGCTGACCGCCCGCATGGATGCCGACGCGCCTGGCGGCGCGATCAACCTGCGCAGCAAATATGCGTTTCAGCTGAAGAAGCGCCAACTGCGCTTCCAGGTCGGCGGAGTCGGCACCTCGGACGCCGGGATCGGCGAAATCTATTTGCCCGACAATGACAAACATGCCCGCATCTATCCGTCGGCCAGCTTCAACTATGGCGACGTGTTTATGGACGGGCGGCTCGGCGTCGCGCTGAGCGCCAGCTACAACGCCAATTATGTCCAGCAGGATCGCGTGCAGACCGATTGGTCCTATCTCGCCGACGGCCGGGTCATCCCCTATCAGGTCATGTGGCGTCCTGGCCCGAAGAAGACCAGCCGCACCGCCGCCAACCTATCGGTCGACTATAAATTCTCCGACGAACTCGCGCTGTCGTTGCGGGGCAGCTATTCCCTCTACGAGGTCGAATATTTCAACCAATATACCTATCTGATTTTCGGCACTTCGACCAAATCCTATGCCACGCCAGATTCGACCGGTACCCATATCGTCGTCAATCCCAATGGCACCAACACGCGGCTGCACACCCAATATTCGCATCGCTATGCCGGCACCCCGGCAATGCTGCTGGCACCCAAGCTCGAATATAAGAATGACGATTGGGAGGTCGCGCTGCGCGGCAGCTATTCCAGCTCGGAATTCAATTTCCGCGACAATTCCAAAGGCTTCTTCCAGCGCACCGACAGCTGGCTGACGCGGATCGGCTTTACGCTAGACCGGGCGTCGGAAAGCTCGAATGCCTGGACGCTGCAGCAGACTGCCGGTCGGTCCTGGAGCGACCCGACCAGCTTCAACCGCGACGACGACATCGGCAACAATATCCGCACGGCTGAATCGGACGCCCGCAATGAAATGTATGGCGGCAATCTGGACATCAAGCGCAAGCTGTTCGTCGGCGACGTGCCGCTGACGCTGATGGCGGGGGCCGGCGCGCGGGTGAATGACTGGCGCACAAATGAGGGGTCTTATGACCAGTTCCAATATGTCGGCCCGAACGGCGATCTGAGCCAAAAGGACCCGGCCGCGGTCATTCCCTGGACCAATCGCTACCAGTTCGAGATCATCGGCTTCAACGCAGGTAACCTCAACGACCAGAATTGGCGCGCCGACAATAATTACGCGATGTACGACATCTACAAGGCGCATCCGGAATATTTCGTTGCCGATACGGTCGGCAATCTGAAGCGCGACCTCGACAACAACAAGCGGGTCAAGGAAGATATCTACGCCGCCTATGTCGAGGCGGAGGCGCGCGTTGGCAAGGCGACCTTTGACCTCGGCCTGCGCTACGAGAAGACCAGGACTGGCGCGCTGGTCGCCAATATCCGTCCGACCAGCGAGGTCGAGGCGGCAGGCTACAAGACCAACACGATCGAGGGGCTGCTCTACCAATATAATGGCGGTACCTATTCAACCCGCCATGGCGAATATGACGACTGGTTCCTGAGCGGGGGCATGAAATATGATTTCAGCCGCCGTCTGGTCGGCCAGATCGCCTTCAGCCAGTCGATCCTGCGGCCCGACTATGGCAATCTGGGCGGCGTGGTGTCGGTCAATGACGATACACAGATCGTCAATGTACCCAATCCCCTGCTAAAGCCCGAACATTCGACCAAATATTTCGCCAGCCTTCAATATTATCTGGAGCCGTCGGGCATCATCGGTCTGTCCTATTATCGCCTCGACATGAAGGACATGCAGGTCACCGGGATCGAGGTCGATCCCGCCGCCGTCGGCTTCGATCCTGATGAATATGCCGGCTACACATTCCGAAGCGCGCAGAATCTTCCGGGGACCAGCACCAATGAGGGGCTGATCTTCGAATATGACCAGCAGCTGACCTTCCTGCCGGGCATCCTCAAGGGGCTGGGTCTGCGCGGTTCCTTCACCCGTCTCTTCCCCGATGCCGAGCGCGTCAACACGCCGGAAAAATCGGCCAACTGGGGCCTACGCTACAGCTATGGCCCGTTCGACTTCCAGCTGACGGGCAACTGGCAGTCGCGATATCGGGTGAGTGCATTGAGCGCCACGCCGACCACCGCTAACAATGGCGTCCTTTATCATACCGATCGCCAGCTATGGAATGTGAGCTTCAGCTACAAGCTGAGCACCAATTTCGAGCTGAACGTCGCCGGCCGCAATATCTTCAATGCGCCCGACGTCATCTATTCCAGCGTCGAAAGCCGGGTGCGCCAGTACAGCATCTACGGCTCGATGTGGAACATCGGCATCAAGGGCAGCTTCTGATCCTCCCCCACTGGATGGAGCGGCCTTGGGCCGCTCCATCCCTTTCCGATCCCAACGAAAAGGCATCATCATGGTAATGCAAATCGACCGCCGCAGCATGATCCTGGGCGGAGCCTGGGGCATTGGGGCGCTGGCGCTGCCTGCGGGCCAGGCGCTGGCAGCCGAACTGATCGGCGCGCGCGGCTTCACTCATGCGGTAGCCAGCGGCGAGCCGGGGGCGGATTCGATGCTGCTATGGACCCGCTATGTCCCTGCGAGCGATGCCGAGAGCGTGCGCCTCGACGTCGAAATCGCGATCGATCCCGACTTCGCCCGGACCGTCGGCGGCGGCACGGTACGCACCGGCGGCTATCGCGACTGGACAGCGAAAGTGACGATTGACGGGCTTCAGCCGGGCACGACCTACTGGTATCGCTTCGTCGCGCCGGATGGCAGCAAATCGCCGGTCGGCCGCACTCGGACGTTGCCGCAGGGCGACGTGCCGCGCTTTGGCCTGGGCGTCTTTTCCTGTTCCAACCTGCCCTATGGCTGGTTCAACGCCTATGCCCATGCTGCGGCGCGCGACAATCTCGACCTGTGGCTGCATGTCGGCGACTATATCTACGAATATGGCAATGCGTCGGTACGGCCCGGTCAGGGCATCGTGGGGCGCACGCTGATGCCCGACACGGAAATTCTGGCGATTGCCGACTATCGCCTGCGCTACGCCACCTATCGGGCTGACCCCGACCTGCAACGGCTGCACCAGATGGCGCCGATGGTTGCGCTGTGGGACGATCATGAATCGGCCAATGACAGCTGGGAAGGTGGCGCCCAGAACCATCAGGCCGACAAGGAAGGTGACTGGAACACCCGCCGCGCCGCCGCAATGCAGGTCTATCGCGAATGGATGCCGGTGTCGGACGAGCCGTGGAAGGCCTATGATATCGGGACGCTGGCGACGCTGTATCGCACCGAATCCCGCCTGCTCGCCCGTACGCGCCCGGCCGACATCACGGCCGCCGCCAGCGCGCCCGATGCGGACGCCGCGCTAAAGGCCTTCCATGATGGCGTGTGGCAGGACCCATCGGCCACCATGTTGGGCAGCACCCAGGAAAGCTGGCTGGCCCATGCGTTCCGGGCGAACGCCCGCACCACCACCTGGCAGATGGTCGGCATGGGTACGATCATCGGCCGTACGGTAATGCCGGCCAATGTCAGCGACTGGCTCCGTCCCGACGCTAACGCCAAGCTGGTCCAACGCTATCGCAACAGCGTGCGCATGGCGCAAAATGGCCTGCCGATGTGGATGGACCGGTGGGACGGCTATCCCGCTGCCCGCTCGCGCCTGCTCCGGTCGGCACAGGCGGCCGACTCGGACCTCATCATGCTGGCGGGCGACAGCCACAATGCCTGGGCCTACGGCCTGGTCGAGGATGGCCAGCCCGCCGGTGTCGAATTTGCCGGACAGGCGGTCACGTCGGGTGGCATGGAGGGTGACCTGCGCGGCGATCCGACGGCGGTGGCGCGCGGCTTCGTCGCCGCCAATCCCGAACTCAAATGGGCGAACACGCACCAGCGTGGCTATATGATGATAGACATCAGCCGTGATCGGGTGACAGGCGAATGGCTGTTCCTCGATACGATCAAGGCGCGCAGCACGCGGATCGCCAGCACCCATCGCATGTCGGTCGAGCGCGGCCGCCGTGTCTTCAGCGCCTGATCAGGAGATTATGATGCGGTCCGCGATCGTTGCGCTACTTCTGCTTGGCCTTGCCCAGTCTGCTCATTCGGCTACGCCGTTTCCGCCTGCCGACCTGTCGCGCGAACAGGTCGCGGGCCCTTTCGCCTCGGGCCATGTTCAGGGTATCGCGGTCGATCGCAAGGGCGGCTTCATCTATTATTCCTTCACCGACATGCTCGCCAAATATGACTTTGAAGGCCGGCTCGTCGGCACACTGACCGGCTGGTCGGGGCATCTGGGCGACCTGGACTTCAACCCGGTCGACCGACGGGTCTATGGCTCGCTGGAATATGGCAAGCAGGACGCCTTCTATATCGCGATGATCGACGGGGCACGGATCGATCGGGTCGGCATGACGGTTGCCGGCACCGACCTGCTGCGCGCCGTCTATCTGCCCGAAGTGACGCGCGACTATGCCGCCGATCTCGATGGCGACGGCAAGGCGGATCATCGCTATGGCTGTTCAGGCATCGATGGCGTCGCTTTTGGCCCCGCCTTCGGCCGGAGCGACGGCCCGCTCTACCTGACCGTCGCTTACGGCATTTATGGCGACGTCGCCCGCAGCGACAATGATCATCAGGTCCTCCTGCAATATGACGCGACGGACTGGGGCCGAGAGGCGCAGCCGATTGACGAACAGGCACTGCACCATTCTGGCCCGACTACCCCTCGGGGCAAATATTTCGTCCTTACCGGCAACACCCGCTATGGCGTCCAGAACCTCGCCTATGATTCAAGCCTGCAACGCTGGTTCATGGGCGTCTATCAGGGTGCCAAACCCAACTGGCCCAATTATCTGCTGTTCGCGCTCGATGCCCGCAGCCGGCCACGTCGCCAGGCCTTGCAAGGCCTGGCTTCTCCTCAAGGCATGAATCCAGAAAGGGGCCTGCTACTGCCGCTCGCTCAGGACGGGGTTCATGATGTGAAGACCGGTGTGCGGGGGTGGTATCAGAAGGCCGATGTCGGAATACAGCCCTTGGGAGATGGCCTATACTATCTCGTCCAGAACGACGGTGCGCGCGGCGCGCAGTCCGCCGTTACGCGGTTGATGCATTGGACGGGCGTCTCTTCCAAGCCCTTTGAGACAATGCCAATGGCCGATCGATGACGTCCTCACCTACTGGCGTTTGATGGAAGTACCCTTACCGCGCGCCGATATCTTGTATGCTTGCCAAGGACGACAACGACCCTTTGTCGCCATTCAGCGCCGGGCTTTCGCTCCCCAGCAGCAGACCGTCCGCTATTCCGGCGGGTGTCGACCAGCTCAAGCCGTTCCCACCAGTCACTTTGAACGACCGCTCGGGCCGAAAGCGGCCCTAGGCAACCACAGCCTTCCGCATCGTGGTTGATCGCCTTCGGTATAAAGAGTGAAGTCCGCCACACTCGGACCTCCGATGTCCCTCGGCTGCAGGAGGTTTGGTCACTCACCCCGCGGCTGTCGCTGACCGGCCGCTACGAGCATCTCGCCGCTGGGCCGGCGTCGGCCAAGGCAGGCTATGCGAGTTCGGACTTCGTCGCCGGCTAGCTCAGCTTCAGCTTCTGACGCAGCCCGGTGATCCGCCACCAGCCTAGCCCGCCATAGAGGAGCGCAAGGCCGAGGAGCGTGAGCACCCCCGGCGCCACGTCGGCGAGGCTGGCGTGCATCTGGTTAAGCGGCACGAATACTTGCACGCCGCTGGTCGAGGGGATCAGCTGCGCCACCGCGCGGACGAAGCCCGGCATCTGGTCGAGCGGCCAGGCAATGCCCGAGAGGAAGAAGAAGGGCGCGGAGGTGGGCGCGAGGATCATCATCGCCCGCTCAGACCGGTCGAAATAGCTGCCCAGCCACAGCCCCAGCCCGGCGACCGAGGCCGCCAACAACGGCGCGGCGAGCAGCATGCCCGCGACATTCTCGTCGTGCGGGATGCCCTGCACCCAGAAGATGAAGCCGAACAGGAACAGGCAGATCAGCAGCCCAACCGATGTGAACGCTGCCCACGTGCCGAGATATTCGCCATGCCCCATCCGCCAGCGCCCATCGCGCCGCCGCCCGCCGACGAAGGTAGCGACGCCGAACAGCAGGGTCTGCTGGATGATGACGATGGTCACGGCGGGGAAGACATAGCCCTTGTAGCCCGCGGTCGGGTTGAACATCGGCTCGCGGACGATGGTGACCGGCGGCCCGGTGCGCACGGCCTGGCCCAGCACGTCCAGCTTCTCGACGGCGAGATCGCGCAGCACCTCGGTCACCGCCTCGCCGATCGTGCTGGCGCGCAGGAGGTACGAGGCATTGACCCATACCGCGATCCCGGCCCCCGGCGCGCCGGTACGCAGCTGGCGTTGCAGTCCGCGGGCGATCAGCACCACGCCGTCCACCTTGCCCGCGCGGAGCTGCGCCTGAGCCTCGGCTACGCTCGGTGCATGTTCGGCCACGATCACGGCGCGCGTGGCTTCGAGGTTGCGGACCAGCTCGCGGCTGAGCGCGCTGCCGTCCTCGTCGACCAGCACCACCGGCAGTTGCTGAGCGACTTCCTGGCTGTAGGGCGCCGGATAGTAGAAGGCATAGAGCACCACCGCGAGCAGCATCGTGCTGAGCAGGGTGCGGGAGGTCAGCACCGTCGCCCAGGTGGCGCGGAAGGCGGCGGCGAAACTCATCGCGCCTGCCGCCGGATCAGCAGCCAGGCGAGCGCGCCCGGCACCAGCACATAGGCGAGCAGTGCCAGAATCGGCGGGAAGATGGTGGCGACATCCTGTCCGCCCAGCTGCCCGGTCTGGAGCGCGAGGTAATGGGTGAGGGGCAGCACCTCACTCCAGAAGCGCGCGAAGCCGCTGCCGCCGTTGAGCGGCAGGGTGGCGCCCGCATAGGCTAACGCCGAACCCGCATAGACCGCGCAGACCGACAGCGCCGTGGCGGTTTCGCGCGTGGCCGCGACGAGCAGCGCGGAAATCGCGGCGGTGCCGAGATAGAAGAGCGTCTGCCCCGCGACGATCGCCGCTACGCTGCCCTCCACCCGCCAGCCGCGCCCCAGCGTCACGAACAGCAGCCAGGCGATGCCCCACAGGCTTGCGGCTCCGACATACGGCAGCAGCTTGCCGAACAGTGCGGGCACGATCGTGCCGCTGCGCGCCGCCCAGCCGCCGAGCGACCGCCCCTCCAGTTCCCGGCCCAGCGCCATCGCGGAGGTGACCGCCGCGACCAGATGCAGCACCGCCGGATAGATCAGCGTGCTGAGGAACCACTCGAAGCTCGCCGCGGCGTTGTTGAGCGGCACCGCCTCGACGGCGAAGCGCCGCGTCGGATCCGGGGGCAGGGCGTGGCCGGAAAGCTGGTCCACCACCAGCGACGCGGCGGCGGCCTGCACCGCGCTCTCCGCACCGCTCGCCGCCTGCGAGCCGGAAGATAGGAAGCTGGCATTGTAGAGGATGCGGATTACCGGCGCGCGGTGGCGGGCAAGCCCCGCGCCGAGATCCTTGGGCAGGTGGACGAAGCCATTGGCATGGCCGCGCCGCACTTCCTCCACTGCCTCCGCCTCGGTGGCGCGCATCGCGACGATATGGACCAGCGGCGCCGCGTCGATCGCGCGCAGGATATCGCGGCTCGCCGAGCTGCGATCGTCGTCAATCACCACGATCGGCAGCCGCCGCATCGATCCCTGCCAGAACATCGCACCGATCAGAAACAGCAGAAGCGCGGGGATCAGCGTCAGCCCGGCCAGGTCCCA
>NZ_DJDV01000087.1:0-12582 GCF_002431195.1 Sphingobium sp. UBA5915
ATCATGAAGGCCAAGTCCAAGCCGCTCGCGAACAAGACGCCTGCGGACTATGGCGTCGATATCAGCCCGCGCCTGGAAACGGTGTCGGTCGCGGAACCGGCCAAACGCTCGGCCGGCGTCAAGGTGGCCGATGTCGATGAACTGGTCGCCAAGCTCAAGTCCATGGGAGTAGCCGCATGAAGACGCTGGTATGGGTTGAACATGAAGGCGGTGCAGTCAAGGACGCCACCTTGTCCGCTGTAACCGCCGCCGCCAAGCTGGGCGAAGTGCATCTGCTGGTCGCCGGCGAAAGCGTCGCCGGCGTGGCTGAGGCCGCCGCAAAGATCGCAGGCGTGGGCAAGGTCCATGTCGCCGATGACGCGGCGCTCGGCCATGCGCTGGCGGAAAATGTCGCACCGTTGGTGGTGCAGCTGATGGCCGATCATGATGCCTTCGTTGTGCCAGCGACCAGCAACGGCAAGAATATCGCGCCCCGCGTCGCGGCCTTGCTGGACGTCATGCAGATCAGCGACATATTGTCGGTAGAGGGCGAAGACACGTTCACGCGTCCGATCTACGCCGGCAACGCGATCGCCACGGTCAAGTCCAAGGATGTCAAGAAGGTCATCACCGTCCGCGGCACGGCCTTTGAAAAGGCTGCGTCGGAAGGCGGTTCGGGTACGGTTGAATCGGTCGCCTCTACCGGGGACGCGGGCCTGTCGTCCTTCGTCGGCGCCGAGATCGCCAAGCTGGAGCGGCCGGAGTTGACCAGCGCCAAGGTGATCGTGTCGGGCGGCCGTGCGCTGAAGGACGGGGAAACGTTCGAGCAGCTGATCTTCCCGCTGGCCGACAAGCTGGGCGCGGCTGTCGGCGCGAGCCGCGCCGCCGTCGACGCAGGCTATGTTCCCAACGACTATCAGGTCGGGCAGACCGGCAAGATCGTTGCGCCTGAAGTCTATATCGCCGTGGGCATTTCCGGGGCGATCCAGCACTTGGCCGGCATGAAGGACAGCAAGACCATCATCGCCATCAACAAGGACGAGGACGCGCCGATTTTTCAGGTGGCGGACATCGGACTTGTCGGCGATCTGTTCAAGGTCGTGCCGGAGCTGACCGAAAAACTCTGACCGGATCGATGGGCAAGAAAAGGGGCGCGGAGAATGATCTCCGCGCCCCTTTTCACGACATTTGCAGTTGATGTCGTTATTCGCAGTTGATGTCATTCTTGTCGATGGCTCGGCCGGCCAGCGCGCCGCCGCCAGCACCCAGGATCGTGCCCAATGTCTTCGATCCGCCCGGAGCGATGACATTGCCCAGCACGCCGCCGGCGAGCGCGCCAACGATGGTGCCGGTGGTGCCGTCATCCCGCTTGCAGTAGTAGCGGCCGTCGCGATCGCGATAAATCTGGTCATTGTTACCCAGACGACGACGGTGATGGCGCGGCCCGCCGTTATAATTGCCGGGTCGATCATAGCCATAGCCGCGACCGTAATTGTCCGAGGCGCATGCACCGAGCGGCAGCATGGCGAACATCGCCATAGCGAGAATGGGTTTGCGCATATTGGTCTCCTTCTACCTAAACCTATGGCGGACCAACCCCGCAGAAACGATATGGTTGCTTGACGCTACTAGGCTGGATTTCAATAAAAAATAAGCCGCCCGTTACTGCCGTGAGAGGGGGAGTGCGGCAGCGGACGGGCGGCGACCGTCTGCGTCCTCGGGGGCAGGGACGCAGACCAAACTTTGAAAGGAAATGACGCGGCGCTTAGTTAGGCAGCGGCCGCGCAGCGCTGGTCGTGGGGCTGACCATGGGAGCGGTGTCCGTGACAGCGCCATTTTGCGCGCGCTGTTCGTCCAGCTTCACCTTGGCTTCGCTAAAGCGGGTGCTGAGATCATTCTTGAACTCGGTCAGCTTGCCTTCGTCGTAGAGCTTCTTGCCAACATAGCCGGCAATGGCGCCGAAAATCAGGGTACGGATCATGATGTTCTCCTTCGCAACGCCGTTCGAGAGGCGTTTGACCCAATAACCTGTTGACCGCAGCCCGGTTCCAATCCGATGTGCAGAAACGACGGTCCTTGGCGGACGTGCGACGGACGGAGGGGCAAGGGGCAGATGTCGGCTTTCGATCTGGTATTCGCGGTATTCGGACTCTTGCTGGGTCTGGCCCTGTGCGAGGTGCTGGCCGGATTTGCGCGTGTTCTGAAGTTGAAGCGGGGCGCGCGGCCAGCGCGGATCGGCTGGCTCACGCCGCTGCTGGGCCTGTTCGTCATGCTGGACCTCACCAGCTTCTGGGGCTTGGCCTTCATGGCGCGCGACCAGATGGACGCGAGCTATCTGACGCTCGCCATCGTGCTGGCGATCACCGGCGGCTATTATCTGGTGGCGTCGCTGATCTTTCCCGACGACCCGGAAGACTGGCCGGACTTCGACCTGTGGTACGAACGCCAGAAGCACATGGTGATCGGCGGCCTGCTCAGCATCAATATCGTCACAATGATCGCCACAAGTATTCTGGACGCATTGCGGCCGGTGCCCCAAGCACCGCCGGGGCCGGCGGGCGAGGTCGGCTTTCTGATCTATGGCCTGGGCGCGATGGCGCTTTTCATGCTGCTGATCGCACTGTTTTTTGTCAGGAACCGTCCATCGAATGTCGCGATGCTGGCGGCGCTGAACCTTATCTTGCTGGGGACCAGCATATTGGAGGATTTCATCTGATAGAGGCCGACCAGGTCTAGGCGGATAGCGCCATCCTGGCCCCCGCCCCATGGACGCGATGGACGATCGCCTGTTTCCCGACAAAAGAATGGGCCGCCATCCGAAAAGGGATAGCGGCCCGCGCCTGTCTTTTAGCCATGGGCGGGCGTGGCGCGCCCCCCGTCGCCGTGGGCCGTCCTATTCGGCCGCGATGCCCGCGGCCTTGAACATGTCGGGGCCTTCCTCATCGGCGTTGGCGGCAGCACTGCCTTTGACCTTCTGGCGACGGTCAAACGCATCCCATACATCGTTCCACTGGCCGCGCGTCGCCGCCTTGGAATATTCGGTCGAGCGGGTTTCGAAGAAATTGGCATGCTCCACGCCGTTCAGCAGCGGCGTGAGCCAGGGCAGCGGATGCTCGTCGATCATGTAGATGGGCTTCAATCCCAACTGCCCCAGCCGCCAGTCGGCGATATAGCGGACATATTTCTTGATGTCCTTGGGAGTCATGCCGGGCACCGGCCCCATTTCGAACACCAGGTCGACGAAGGCGTCCTCGATGCGGACGGTCTTCTGGCACATGTCCATGATGTCGTCCTTGACGCTGGCGGTCAGGCAATCGCGTTCCTTCACAAAAGCGTGGAACAGGCGCACGATCCCTTCGCAATGGAGCGTCTCATCGCGGACCGACCAGCTGACGATCTGACCCATGCCCTTCATCTTGTTGAAGCGCGGGAAGTTCATCAGCATCGCGAAAGACGCGAACAGCTGCAAGCCTTCGGTAAAACCGCCGAACATCGCCAGCGTCTTGGCAATGTCTTCATCCGTATCGACGCCGAACTGTTGCAGATAGTCGTGTTTGTCCTTCATCTCCTTATATTGCATGAAGGCGCTATATTCGCTTTCGGGCATGCCGATCGTGTCGAGCAGGTGCGAATAGGCGGCGATGTGGACCGTTTCCATGTTGCTGAACGCGGTCAGCATCATCTTCACTTCGGTAGGCTTGAACACGCGGCCATATTTTTCGTGGTAGCAATCCTGCACCTCGACATCGGCCTGGGTGAAGAAGCGGAAGATTTGCGTCAACAGGTTGCGCTCATGGTCGGAGAGCTTCTGCGCCCAGTCGCGGCAATCCTCGCCCAGCGGCACTTCCTCGGGCAGCCAGTGCAGCTGCTGCTGGCGCTTCCAATATTCATAGGCCCAGGGATATTCGAAGGGCTTGTAGACCTTGGAGGCTTGGAGAAGAGGCATGGCGGTTTATCCTTGGGCGAAAAGGTAGAAGAGTAGAGCGGCGGCCAGCATCAGCAAACCGGCCAGAAATTCTTTGCGGCCGGCACGGTACACACCCGCTGCGTCGCGCGGCGGTGTCGTGCCGAAGGCTTTCCAGCTCCGCCGCTGTTCGAAAAACACTTCCTTACCGCTATCGATGAAAGCGGCGTTCTTACGTGCGACCGTGGCGGAGCGCATCATGGCGAAGAGGCCATAGCCAGCCGAAAACAGCCCCATAAGAGTCAGCATCCACATGGCTGCACCTCAAGACATGCGACCATCCCCGCACTCGCGCGTTCAGCCGCTGTCCCCCCAGCAACAGGAGAGCAATGATGGTCGACCTTAGCAGCATCCAGGAACATGCCGAAGTCATCGGCGCCGATGGCGTCCATGTGGGCACCGTCGATCATGTCGACGGTGACCGCATCAAGCTGACCAAGAAGGACAGCGGGGCGCAGGTCGAGGGTGCTACCGGAAGCCATGAAGGGCATCATCATTATATTTCAAAGGGCCTGATCGCGGAGGTCGAGAGCGACGGACGGGTGCGCCTGTCCGCCAATGCCGACGTCGCGGTGACGTTCGAAGAAGAAAAATGAGGCAGCCGGCGCAGCGGATCGCTCTGCTGCGCCGCTTGCTCCCCTATCACTGACAGGCGAGACATTCGTCATAATCCGTCGTCTCGGCGATTTCGAACCGGGGCGCATCGATGGTGTTGTCCGCTTCCACGCCGCCGGCAAAGCCTGCGCGCTGCACGGACTTCGACCGCAGATAATAAAGCGACTTGATGCCCAGTTCCCAGGCGCGGAAATGGAGCATCAGCAGATCCCATTTCTCCACGTCCGCCGGAATGAACAGGTTCAAGGACTGCGCCTGATCGATATAGGGCGTGCGGTCGGCGGCGAGTTCGAGCAGCCAGCGCTGGTCTATTTCGAAGCTGGTCTTGAACACATCCTTTTCTTCCTGAGTCAGGAAGTCGAGATGCTGGACCGAGCCGCCCTTTTCCAGGATCGAATTCCATACCGCGCTGCTGTCCTTCGCCTTGGCGACGAGCAGCTTTTCGAGATAGGGATTCTTGACGGCAAAGCTGCCCGACAGCGTCTTGTGCGTGTAGATGTTGGCCGGGATTGGCTCGATGCAGGCCGACGCGCCGCCGCAGATGATGCTGATCGACGCGGTCGGCGCGATCGCCATCTTGCAGGAAAAACGCTCCATCACGCCCTGGTCGGCTGCATCGGGGCACGGCCCACGCTCCTGCGCCAGCAGCATCGACGCCTCGTTCACCTTGGCATTGATTTGCTTGAAGATGCGCAGGTTCCACGACTTGGCCATCGCCCCTTCGAACGGAATGTTGCGCGCCTGGAGGAAGCTGTGGAAACCCATGACCCCCAGCCCGACCGAGCGTTCACGCATCGCACTATATTTGGCGCGCGCCATTTCCGGCGGCGCACGGTCGATATAGTCCTGCAACACATTGTCGAGGAAACGCATGATATCCTCGGCAAAGGTCGGATGATCCTTCCACTCGTCCCAGGTTTCCAGATTCATCGAGGACAGGCAGCAGACCGCCGTGCGATCATTGCCGAGATGGTCGCGACCCGTCGGCAGGGTGATTTCCGAGCAGAGGTTGGAGGTCGAGACCTTCAGCCCCAGTTCGCGGTGATGCTTGGGCATCATCCGGTTCACGGTATCGTTGAAGACGATATAGGGCTCGCCGGTGGCGAGGCGCACTTCGACCAGCTTCTGGAACAGGGCGCGGGCATTCACCGTGCCGCGCACCGACTGGTCCTTGGGGCTGCGCAGGTTGAAGTCGGCGCCATCGCGCACCGCCTCCATGAACTCATCGGTCAGCAATACGCCATGATGAAGGTTCAGCGCCTTGCGGTTGAAGTCACCGCTCGTCTTGCGGATTTCGAGGAACTCCTCGATCTCCGGGTGCGAAATGTCGAGATAGCAGGCGGCCGACCCACGGCGCAGCGACCCTTGGCTGATCGCCAGCGTCAGGCTGTCCATGACGCGCACGAACGGGATGATGCCGCTGGTCTTGCCGTTCAAACCGACCGGCTCGCCGATGCCGCGCACATTGCCCCAATAGGTGCCAATGCCGCCGCCACGCGAAGCGAGCCAGACATTCTCGTTCCAGGTGTTGACGATGCCCTCCAGGCTGTCGTCGACGCTGTTCAGGTAGCAGCTGATCGGCAGGCCGCGCCCGGTGCCGCCATTGGACAGAACGGGAGTCGCGGGCATGAACCAGAGCTTGGAGATATAATCATAGACGCGCTGGGCGTGGTTCGCATCGTCGGAATAAGCGGCGGCGACGCGCGCGAACAGATCCTGATAGGATTCGCCGGGCAGCAGATAGCGGTCGTTCAGCGTCTCCTTGCCAAATTCCGTCAGCAACGCGTCGCGCGATGCGTCGGTCACGACGGGAAAACGGCGCGCCAATACGGTCGAAGACGACAGCGGCTCGGACGCCTCATTTGACGTCGCCACCGCTTCGCTCATCTTCTCCAAAACTTCGTCCATTACCGTCGCCACGTCGCCTGTCCCTGCCTGTCCACTATCGCGAAAATCCATCTGCGAGTCCCCGATGTTCCTGTTTCGTTCGATTCGGTCAAGCGCGATTGCGGCAAAGCGCGTCTCGGCATCGACCGGTCCACAGGGGCACGGAAATGGGCCAACTTATCGGATCGCCAGGCCTTCAAACGGCCCACCTCCCAGATAGGCATCCAGGAGGGCGATCACAATCTGTTGGGTAACCCCCGTTAACCCGATACAAGGGATAGTGCCACAGCCGTTCTCAGGCGCAAGAGGGTAAATGACGGTTCCGGGACTCAGCGCGGATCGGCCCTGCGTCGATCCACCGCCTGCATCGCCCCGCCCCTGGCCGCGACGCGCGCTCCTCCCACGCCCCGCGAAAAGACAAGGGGGCGATGGCAAAAAAGAAAATAAATTTGGCTTGCCACGCAATGCCGCACGCCGCTGATGCCATGACTTTTTGATGACGGAAAAATGACCTTGGCATCGCCGCGTCACCCTTATCGCGCCAGTCGCCGCGATCGGCCAAAGATGCGCTGGCTGGACTTGCCCCTCCCAATGCGTATAGCCGCCGATGCGAAGACCCGCCGTGCAGGGCGGGCGGCAGATATAGGGATTTGGGTAAGATGACGCTCATCAAGACCGCCGACCTCATCGAAAGCGTCGCCGACGCGCTCCAGTTCATCAGCTATTATCATCCGATGGACTATATCCGCGCGCTGGGCCAGGCCTATGAAGCGGAGGCCAATCCGGCGGCGAAGGATGCGATCGCACAGATCCTGACAAACAGCCGCATGTGCGCCGAAGGCCACCGACCGATCTGCCAGGACACCGGCATCGTCAATGTCTTCATCAAATGGGGCATGGACTGCCGCTTAGACGACAATAGCCGGTCAATGCAGGACGTGGTCGATGAAGGCGTGCGCCGTGCCTACCTCAACCCCGAAAACCGCCTGCGCGCGTCGATCCTGCGCGACCCTGCGTTCAGCCGCCAGAATACGAAGGACAACACGCCCTGCGTGCTGAACGTCGAGATGGTCCCCGGCAACAAGGTGATCGTCGATGTCGCGGCCAAGGGCGGCGGATCGGAGAACAAGACCAAGTTCAAGATGATGAACCCCAGCGATTCGATCGTCGATTGGGTGCTGGAGATGTTGCCGCAGATGGGCGCGGGCTGGTGCCCGCCCGGCATGCTGGGCATCGGCATCGGCGGCACCGCAGAAAAAGCGGTGGCGCTGGCCAAGGAAAGCCTGATGGACCCGATCGACATGGGCGAACTCAAGGCGCGCGGGCCCCAGAACAAGATCGAAGAGCTGCGGATTGAACTCTATGACAAGGTCAATGCGCTCGGCATCGGAGCGCAGGGGCTGGGTGGACTGTCCACCGTGCTCGACGTCAAGATCCACGATTATCCCTGCCACGCGGCGGGCAAGCCGGTCGCGATGATCCCCAATTGCGCCGCGACGCGCCACGCGCATTTCACGCTCGACGGCTCGGGCCCTGCCTATCTGGAAGCACCCAAGCTGAGCGAATGGCCGCAGGTGGACTGGAAGCCGAGCAAGGAAGCGATCCGCGTCGACCTCGACACGCTGACGCCGGAGATCGTGCAGAGCTGGAAGCATGGCGACCGGCTGCTGCTCAATGGCAAGATGCTGACCGGCCGCGATGCGGCGCATAAGCGGATCGCCGACATGCTGGAAAAGGGCGAGAGCCTGCCGGTCGATTTCAAGGGCCGCGTTATCTATTATGTCGGCCCGGTCGATCCGGTGCGCGACGAAGTGGTCGGCCCCGCCGGCCCCACCACCGCCACGCGCATGGACAAGTTCATGGACATGATGCTGGAACAGGGCCTGGCCGCCTGTGTCGGCAAAGCCGAGCGCGGCCCGGCGGCGACGGAGAGCATCAAGACGCACAAGAGCGCCTATCTGATGGCGGTCGGCGGCGCGGCCTATCTGGTCGCGCGCGCGATCAAGGAAGCCAAGGTCGTTGGCTTTGAGGACCTTGGCATGGAAGCGATCTACGAATTCACGGTCGAGGACATGCCCGTCACCGTCGCGGTCGACAGCGAGGGGCAGAATGTCCACCGCCTCGCCCCGCTGGTATGGCAGGAGAAGATCAAACGCGAAGGGTTGCTGGAACAGGCATGATCCTGCCCTTGCTTCCCGCGCTGGGCGTGGGGAGCAAGGAAGTGACTGATCCTTGTTAATCGCAGGAACTCGCGCCCTGGCCCGGCATTGATTGCCGCACCCCCAGCCGGAGTCCGCCATGTCCTTCACGCAACTCGACCCGCCCCTTCCCGTCGATATCCAGGGCAAGGGGAAGGGCTTTGCCTTCGCCGTCATTGATTATGGCCAGGAGCATAATCTCATCTGGGTGACGGGCCTGAGCGATTCGGGCGAAATCTGGTGCGCGCCCAACCCCATGGTCCGCTTGCAGACCAACTGGACGATGGGTCGGGAGGCTCACCCCGGTGGCGATTGGCAGGGCGTCACACTCGCCCCGCTCAAGCCTAGCTAAAGGATCAGGACGCCAGCGCGCGCGGCTGGGCCCGGAGGGATGCAAGGTCGATCGAACGATCGAAAACGACGCCCATCCGGTCATCCTTGGACCAGCGCGCGGTCGCCTGCACCACCAGCCGATCGGACAATTCGACCGAAAAACTGGTGCCGACAGGCACATTCCACAGCCCTTCGATCAAGGCTCCCGTTTCGGAGATGTTGCGCACCCGGCCGGTATAGACATGCCCGTCATGACGCACCGCCACGGTCCGCAGCATCGTCTTGCGCTCGGGCCGGCTCGACCGATACCCCTTGGGCGTGGCGGCATTCGTGACGCCGCCGCGATGGGCGATCAGCACATCCTCCATCGGCATTGGTCGGCCATAGATATAGCCTTGGATATGGCTGCACCCCAATTGCCGAATCAGCGCCAGTTCGTCCTGCGTTTCCGCGCCCTCTGCCGTCGTGTCCATGTCCAGCGCTTCGGCCAGGCTGACGATCGCCTTGATGATCGCACTGTTGCGACTGCCCTTGATCGCCGCGCCGCGCACGAAACTTTGGTCGATCTTGATCTTGTCGAAAGGCGCTTTCTTCAAATAGCCCAGTGACGAATAGCCGGTGCCGAAATCATCGAGCGCCAGCCGCACGCCGAGCGATTTCAGGCGCGCGAACATCGAATCGGTGTCCGAATCGTCGTTCAAGAACACGCTTTCGGTGATTTCCAGTTCCAGTCGTTCCGGCGCCAGCTGCGCGGCCGCCAGCGCGTTCATAACGGTCGAGGGGAAACCTGGATTGGCGAACTGTGTCGGGGAGACATTCACCGCGACGCGGATGCCTTCAGGCCATTGTGCCGCATCCAGGCAGGCGGTGCGCAACACCCATTCGCCGAGCGGCCCGATCAGGCCGGTATCCTCTGCGATCGGGATGAAGAGCGCCGGCGAAATCGGCCCTCGCGTCGCGTGGTTCCAGCGCAGCAGCGCTTCGTAACCGGTGATCTGTTCGGTACGCGACGACACGACCGGCTGATAGACCAGATGCAGGCCGTCGGCGGCCAGCGCATGGCGCAAATCCTCCTCCAGCTTGCGCCGGTCTTCGGCATCGGCATGCATTTCGGGCGCATAGAAACGGTGCACGCCGCGCCCGTCGCCCTTGGCAGCATATAGCGCCAGGTCGGCGTTGCGAATCAGCGCTTCGGCGGTCACGCCATCCTGGGGAGACATGGACACGCCGATGGAAACGCCGATGATCACCGATGTCCCTTCGATAGTATAGGGTTCGGCGACCGTCGCGATAATGGCTTTGGCCAGGAGTTCCAGGCTGCTTTTGTCATGATGACGCGGCAGCAATATCTTGAACTCGTCGCCGCCCTGTCGCCCGACCAGCCCCTTATCCCCCACAACGCGCTGCAACCGCTGGCTGACCTGGCGCAAGAGCGTATCGCCAGCCGGGTGTCCCAGCGAATCATTGACGCTCTTGAACCGATCCAGGTCGAGCATCATCAGCGTGCATTCACCCGGTCGGCCATGGCGTGCGGCCACCGCCTGCTCCAGCGAACGCAGCATCTGGATGCGGTTGGCCAGGCCGGTCAGCGAATCATATTGCGCCAGTCGCGTCACTTCCGCCTGGCTGCGTCGCATTTCGGTGAGATCCGTGCCCGACCCACGAAAACCGTGAAACTGGCCATATTCGTTGAACACCGGCTGGCCGGAGATCGACCACCAACGCTCTTCCTTCGACAAGGCCGCGCAGACGGGGATTTCGGAAAAACCGGTGCGGGCGGACAGGTGGAAGCCCAGCGTGCGTTCGCCATCGCCCGCCTGCCGGTCGCCCGGACGCAATATGTCGGTAAAGACCCGGCCGATGAGGCTGCCGCACGGCAGGTTCATCGTCTCGCACAGCGTATCGGATATATAGGTCAGGCTCCCCTGCCGGTCGGTTTCCCAGAACCAGCCGCGTCCGCTGCGTTCATGTTCCTGCAACAGTCGGTCCGATCGCTGGGCGCGCAAGTCCTGGCGATGCATCGCCATGGCGCGATCGCGATCGACCGAAGCCTGCCTGACGGTGGCGACCGCCATGACAAGCAAACCGCTGGACAGCAGACCGATCGGGATCAGCCCAGCGCTCCCAATGAAGGCCGCGATCAGCAGGCCTAGAAAATAGCTCATCCCCAGCAAGCGCCGGTCCCCGACGATACAGGCCACCAGCAAGGCCACCACCAGTTGGGACAGGGCCGTCAGCGCCGGCGAAGCGGTTTGGGTCCATCCCAACGCGCCGGCGATCCAGGCACTGTAACTAAGGCCGGACAGAAACAGCATGGGCAACATGGCCCAGGTCTGGATATGGGGCAGCAAACTGCGGAACCGATCCTGTCGCGGCAGCATCATCAACATGCCATCCACCAGGAACATTAGCCCCAGCAACAGGAACTGCGCCCAGCCCTGCTGCCGGAAGACGAGCAGCCCCAATATTAGAATGACGCACATTTTCGACAGCAGGATCAGCGGCCACAGTCGCGCGATGTGGAAAAAGCTGCCGCAAATCCAGGTCGCACCGACATCTGTGCCGCTTCGCGTCAGGCCAAGCGCCATCAACAACGTGGCAGGTCGTGACAACTCTGAAGAAGACGCGCGCTTAAGAGACATGAAGCGCCTTCTAATCGCGATCTATTGACAGAGACTTACTTACAGACCGTAAATCAATGGGGCGGCATCCCTTTTCCGCCCCTGCCTGTCACACCCGCATGGGCATCAGCACATAGAGCGCCGGGCTGGCGTCATTTTCCCGGATCAAGGTCGGCGCGGCGGCATCGGCCAGGTGAAGTTCAACAAGGTCGCTGTCGATCTGGCCGAGGATGTCGAGCAGATAGCGGGCGTTGAATCCGATATCAAAGCCTTCGCCCTGGAACGCGCCGGGCACTTCTTCGGCCGCGGTGCCATTTTCCGGACTCGTGACCGACAGGGTGATACGGTCCTTGTCCAGGGTCATCTTGACCGCGCGGGTCTTTTCCGTCGCGATGGTCGCAACGCGGTCGACGCCATCCTCGAAACTGCGCGGGTCGATCTTGAGCAGCTTGTCGTTACCGGTCGGGATGACGCGGCTGTAATCCGGGAATGTGCCGTCGATCAGCTTGCTGGTCAGGATCGCACTGCCCAGGCCAAAGCGGATCTTGCTGGCCGACAGGCTGATCTGGACCGATCCTTCCACTTCATCGAGCAGCTTGCGCAATTCGCCGATGCATTTGCGCGGAACGATGATGCCGGGCATGCCGTCAGCGCCATCGGGCCGCGGCACGGTGACGCGGGCCAGGCGATGGCCGTCGGTCGCCGCGGCTTTCAGCACGGGCTGCCCCTCATCGGACACATGAAAATAGATGCCGTTCAGATAATAGCGTGTTTCTTCGGTCGAAATCGCAAAGCGCGTCTTGTCGATGATCTGCTTCAATGTTTCGGCCGGCAGTTCGAACTGCGTCGGCAGGTCGCCCTCGGCAATCACGGGAAAATCGTCGCGCGGCAGCGTCGACAGGTTGAAGCGCGCGCGCCCCGCCTGGATCAGCATCTTGCCATCGGCGGCCTGCAACGACACCTGGCTGCCTTCGGGCAGCTTGCG
>NZ_DJDV01000099.1:0-5976 GCF_002431195.1 Sphingobium sp. UBA5915
GCTTTCCTCCTTCAACAGGCGGCTGATGTGACGGAACGGCATGGACCCCAGCCAGCCGGGCTGCGCATTATAGCCAATATAGACCAGGCCGCCGGATGCTGTCGCTTGGCCCAGGCAGCGGACAAGTGCCGTGCGGACTGGCGGCGTGATCCAGCTATACACGCCGTGCAGGGACACATAGTCAAACCGGCCAAAATCGACCGGCCACTGCTGCGCCAGTGCGACGAAGTCACCATCGCTGAATTGGATGTTCGTCAGCCCCGCCGCCTGCGCGACGGCGCGCGCATGGGCGACATGGTCGGGCAGGAAGTCGACGCCGACAAACTGGCCTTGGGGGTTGGCAGCAGCCAGCAGGCATAATCCCATGCCCTGGCCGCATCCCAATTCCAGATAGCGGAAGGGCGCTTCGCCATCTCGTCGAGCCGGCGCTGCTCCGGCCAGCATTGCCGACAGATCGAGCCAGTCCGGCGCCATTTCCGGGCAAAAGCCATATGTATAGCCAGCAGAGGCGTCATAGCCGTGAAAATCGACCGCTGACATGATCATTCATCCCTGCTCAATATCGCAGCAGGTTAGACAGAGCTTGCGCCCGGCGCGCAATGTGGAAGGATGATCCAGCAATATTTCGCTACATTCGGGGCGACGAGCGCCCGATTTGGCATGAATTGGTGCAGGCCGCCTCGGCTGTTGGCAGCTAAAAAGACGATGACATCGATCAGCATCAGATTGACCCGGCGCACCGCAACAGCGCGGCGGGCGGTAAGTGCCATCAAAATGGCGCTACAAGAGGGGTTGGTTCGGGCAGTGCCAGCCAGATGTGCGCACTTTTCCGTGCCGTAGCTCCTGGGCATATAAACGCCGCTTGGCTTTGTGGCCGCTCCCGACTAAGGTCCGCGCCGCTTCCCGCCCATTCGCCAAGGATGATCTACCGCCCATGACCCTGCCTGCTTTCAAGCGTATATTGTTGAAATTGTCGGGCGAAGTGCTGATGGGGCAGGGGCAGTTCGGCATCGAGCCCGATACCGTCGCGCGCGTCGCAGGCGAGATCGCAGCAGCCAAGGATGCGGGATTTGAATTATGCGTGGTGGTCGGGGGAGGCAACATCTTTCGTGGTGTTGCCGGCGCGGCCGCTGGCTTTGACCGGGCAAGCGCCGATTATATGGGTATGCTCGCCACGGTCATGAACGCGCTTGCCGTTCAGAATGCCCTGGAAAAACTGGGCTATGACACACGCGTCCAGTCCGCCATTCCCATGGCCAGCGTGTGCGAGCCCTATATCCGGCGCAAGGCAGAGCGGCACATGGAAAAGGGCCGGATCGTGATCTTCGCCGCGGGCACCGGCAGTCCCTTCTTCACCACCGATACGACTGCGGCGCTGCGAGCGGCGGAAATGAGCTGTGATGCCCTGTTCAAGGGCACCAGCGTCGATGGTATCTATAATGCTGATCCCAAGAAGGTCGCCGATGCCACCCGCTATGACAGCATCGGTTTCGACCAGGTGCTCAATGACAATCTCAAGGTGATGGACGCCAGCGCCATCGCCCTGTGCCGCGAGAATAATATCCCCATCGTCGTCTTCAACATTCGTGAGACCGGCAATCTGGCCAAGGTTCTTGCGGGCGAAGGCGTAGCGACGATCGTGCAAAATCAGGAGCGTTGAAGACTCATGCCGCAATATGACAAAGCCGATCTGGAACGCCGCATGGCCGGTGCGGTTGAATCGCTCAAGGGCGATCTGACCGGCCTGCGCACCGGCCGGGCCAATGTGCAACTGCTCGATCCAGTGACGGTCGAAGTCTATGGCGCGCATATGCCACTCAACCAGGTCGCGACCGTGTCGGCGCCTGAGCCGCGCATGTTGTCGGTGCAGGTGTGGGACAAGAGCAATGTCGGCCCGTGTGACAAGGCGATCCGCTCGGCGGGCCTGGGTCTCAATCCGATTGTCGATGGGCAGACGCTGCGTCTGCCGATCCCGGACCTGACCGAGGAACGCCGCAAGGAACTGGCCAAGCTCGCCAGCAAATATGCCGAAGGCGCGCGCGTTGCTGTGCGCAATGTCCGTCGCGACGGCATGGACAACCTGAAAGCCGATGAAAAAAAGGGCGAAATCAGCGAGGATGAGCGCAAGCGGCTGGAGACTGAGGTCCAGAAACTGACCGACTCCACCATCGCGGATATCGATTCCGTGACAAGCGCGAAGGAAAAGGAAATTCTCGGCCAGTAAGCCGGGGCTTTCCTTTCGCGGCCAACGCACGCATTGTCTTCCTGATGGCCACACACGCCCAGTCCAACCTGTCCAGCATCGCGTCAGTCGGTGGCGCGCGCGCCGTCGATGGCGTGGCGGCGCCGTCTCCCGGACCCCGCCACGTCGCCATCATCATGGACGGCAACGGCCGTTGGGCGAAGAAACGGCTGCTGCCGCGCATTGCCGGTCATCGCGCCGGGGTGGAGGCGGTGCGCCGGGTAGCGCGCGCCGCGCAGGACATGGGGCTGGAATGCCTCACACTCTACGCATTTTCGTCGGAAAACTGGAAACGGCCGGCGAGTGAAGTGGCCGATCTGATGGGGCTGCTGCGGCATTTCATCCAGAGCGATATCGAAGAATTTCACGCAAACGGTGTGCGGCTGAAGGTAATCGGCGATTATCGCGCGCTCGACCCGTCGCTGGTGACGCTGATCGAAGGTGCGATGGCGCGGACTGCCGGCAACAGCGGCCCGGTCATCGCGATCGCACTCAACTATGGCGCGCAGGATGAGATGGTGCGCGCGGCGCAGCGCATCGCGCAAAAGGTTGCGCGCGGCGAACTTGCCGCGAGCGATATCGGCATTGCCGACATCGACAACGAACTGGACACCTGCGAACTGCCGCCGCTCGACCTGCTCATTCGCACATCGGGCGAATTGCGGCTCAGCAATTTCATGCTGTGGCAGGCGGCCTATGCCGAACTCTATTTCACTGACCTGCTCTGGCCTGATTTCGACGACCGGGCGCTGGGGCAGGCGCTGGACGCCTTTCGTATGAGGGACCGCCGCTTTGGCGGTTTGTGAATGATGGTCAGCGACCTTCGGATCCGGACCGTCGTCGGCGTCGCACTCATTGCGCTGGCGCTAGGTGCCTTGCTTGCCGGGGGGCTGCTTTTCTGGGTGCTGCTGGTCGTGGCCGGTGTGCTGATGCAAGGCGAATGGGGCGATTTGACCGGCGCGAATGTAGAGCAGCGCAAGGCCGCGATGTTTGCCGTCTCCATCCCCCTTGCTTTGTTATGTCCCCTGGCCGCGGGCATCGACTGGCCGGTGCTGATCGCCGGAGCGGCGGCATTTTTCTTCATTGCCTTCACCAGCCGCAATGTCGTTCTGGCACTTGGCGTTCCCTATATTTGTGTGCCGATCACCGCTCTGCTGTTTTTGCGCGGGCAGCAGCCCTATGCCTATGGCTTGCTGCTCGCTTTCTGGGCGCTCGGGCTGGTTTGGGCGACAGATATCGGCGCCTATTTCGCGGGGCGGTCGATCGGTGGGCCCAAGCTGGCACCCCGGATCAGCCCTTCCAAGACATGGTCGGGCCTGGCTGGTGGCGTGCTGGCGGCGCTGGTGCTGGGCTTCCTCCTCCACCGATTTGCGGGCCTGCCGATCCAGCTTGCGGCGGCGAGCGGCCTGCTGGCCGTTGCGGCGCAACTGGGTGATCTGCTGGAAAGCGCGATGAAGCGCCGGGCCGGGGTCAAGGATAGTGGCACGCTGCTTCCCGGCCATGGCGGCGTGATGGACCGGCTGGACGGGGTGGTCGCGGCCGCGCCGCTGGCGGCCCTATGCTATGCCGTACTGGCGCAGGCGGTATGAGTGGTATGAAAAGCGTTTCCATCTTTGGCGCAACTGGCTCTGTGGGCCTGTCCACGATCGACCTCCTCCGGCGAGAGCCGGATGCGTACCGGGTCGTGGCGCTGACCGCCCATAGCGATATCGATGGGTTGGCGACCCAGGCAAAGGCGATCGGCGCGCAAATCGCGGTCATCGCGCAGGACGGGCTGTACGGCGCGCTCAGGGACGCTTTGGCGGGATCTGGTATCGAAGCGGCGGCGGGGCAAGCGGCGCTTGTCGATGCGGCGCAGGCTGGCGCGGACTGGACCATGGCGGCGATCGTCGGCTGCGCGGGACTTGAGCCTACCATGTCTGCCCTGAAGTCTGGCGGTACGGTGGCGTTGGCGAACAAGGAGTCGCTGGTATCCGCCGGCGGGTTAATGATGGCGGCGGCGCGGGAATCCGGCGCGACCCTGTTGCCCGTCGACAGTGAGCATAACGCCATTTTCCAATGCCTTGCTGGCGGTTCCATCGAGGACGTTTCAAGAATCATCCTGACCGCCAGCGGTGGCCCGTTCCGCACCCGCAGCCGGGCTGGCATGGTCGGCATCACGCCTGCCCAGGCGGTGGCGCATCCCAACTGGTCGATGGGCGCCAAGATCAGCGTCGACAGCGCGACGATGATGAACAAGGGACTGGAACTCATCGAGGCCGATCATCTGTTCCCGGTGGGGCTCGACCGCATCGAGATATTGGTCCATCCGCAATCGGTCATCCACTCGATGGTCGAATATCGCGATTGTTCGACTCTTGCGCAACTGGGGTCGCCCGATATGCGCATTCCCATCGCCCATGCGCTTGCCTGGCCCGCGCGGATCTCGACGCCCTGTCAGAAGCTGGACCTCGCAACCATTGGTCGGCTCGACTTTGAAGCGCCTGATCCGGATCGTTTTCCTGCGCTGCGTCTGGCGCGCGCTGCTGCGGCTGAGGGGGGGGCGACCCCCGCGATCCTCAATGCCGCGAACGAAGTGGCGGTGGCCGCTTTTCTGGCGGGGCGCATCGGCTTCCTTGATATTGCCATGATTGTGGAGGATGTGTTGGACCGCTATAGCGCGGAGCGGCCCAACACGATCGGGGACGTGCTGGCGGCCGACGCGCAGGCCCGCTTGTTTGCGGGTCAGACGATGGAAAGATTGACGGTTTGATCCAGAATCCCGGCTTCCTGCTGACAGTGCTGGCCTTTGTGGCGGTCATCGGACCGCTGGTCTTCGTCCATGAGCTTGGCCATTATCTGGTCGGCCGCTGGTTCGGAGTGAAGGCGGAGGCCTTCTCGATCGGCTTCGGTCCCGAACTCTTCGCCTGGGTGGACAGGCGCGGCACCCGCTGGCGCGTCGCGGCGTTGCCCTTGGGCGGCTATGTGCGTTTCAAGGGGGATATGAACGCGGCCAGCATGACCGACCCGGCCTGGCTGGAAATGTCGGCCGGCGATCGCGCTGAAAGCTTCCCCGCCAAGCCATTGTGGCAACGCGCGGCCATCGTTGCGGCAGGGCCGGCGATCAATTTCCTTTTCGCCATATTGATCATCGCGACCTTCGCCTTCGTCCATGGCGAAAGCCGTACGCCGGCGGTTGCGGGCATCGTCGAACAGGGCAGCGCCGCTGATGCCGCTGGGATCAAGGTCGGTGACCGCATCCTGTCCTTCAACGGGCGTGCGATGGACACCTATACCGACATGGTCATGTACACGCGCATCCGCCCGGGTGAACCGGTGGATGTCGCGATCGAGCGGAACGGGCAAAGGCTGGAGGTGCGCACCAAGATCGGCGCGGTCATGGAGGATGACGGCTTTGGCCAGAAATTCCGTGTCGGACGGCTGGGTATCGGCGCTGGCGAACCCGTGGTCGAGCGCGTCAGCCTGTTGCGCGCGCCAATCGTGGCGGTCGAGCGCACCGGACAGATCGTGCGGACCATGGTCGAAACTCTGGGTCAGATTGTCAGTGGCGGCCGATCCGTCAAGGAATTGGGCGGGCCGCTCAAGATCGCGCAGGTGTCGGGGCAGGCCGCGACATTGGGGCTGGAAAGCTTCATCTTCTTCGTTGCGCTCATCTCGATTAACTTGGGGTTCATCAACCTCTTGCCAATTCCCATGCTTGATGGCGGGCATCTGCTCTTTTACGGGATCGAGGC
>NZ_DJDV01000099.1:6291-9705 GCF_002431195.1 Sphingobium sp. UBA5915
GCGGTGCTGATGGCGATGATGCTGCTGGTGACTTTCAACGATTTGTCGTCTTTCGGGCTTTGGCAAAGCCTGTCCGGCTTGATCGGCTGACGCGCTTCGGGCAGGGAAGCGCGGCTTGGCGTCGTCTGTTGCGACGGAAACATTTTTTTGCGTTTGAGGTGGAGCGGGTGACAGCGATGAACAGCAGCATGAGGCAGCGCCCGATGGTGGCCGCCCTGTTGGCGACGACCATGATCGCGGGCCTCACGGCGGTTCCGGCGATGGCGCAGGATGCCGCCGCGCCTCTGGCCGCGCCTGCGACGACCGCAGCACCGGCCGCGCAGGGCACGATCCGGTCGATCACCGTCACCGGCACGCAGCGGCTGGAGCCGGACACGGTGCTGTCCTACACGAAGCTGCGCATTGGCCAGCCCTATAGCCAGGAAAGCCTCGATCAGGGGCTGCGCGACCTCTACGAAACCGAATTGTTCGCCGACGTCCAGATCCGCAACGACAATGGTGCGCTGACGGTCGAGGTGAAGGAAAATCCGGTCATCAACCGCATCGTGCTGGAAGGCAATAAGCGATTGAAGGACGACAAGATCCGGCCGGAAATCAAGCTCGCCCCACGCCAGATCTATACCCGGTCGAAGGTCCGCGCCGACGTCGCGCGCATCGTCGAACTCTATCGCCGCCAGGGCCGCTTCGCCGCGACCATCGAACCCAAGATGGTGCAGCTCGACCAGAATCGCGTAGACATCGTCTTTGAAATTTCCGAAGGGCCTAAGTCCAAGGTTCGCCAGATCAACATCATCGGCAACGACAAGTTCAGCGATGGCGAACTGCGCAGCGAGATGGTGACGAAACAGTCGCGCTGGTTCCGCATCTTTTCATCTGGCACCAGCTATGATCCCGATCGTCTGGCCTATGACCAGCAGAAGCTGCGCCAATTCTACCTGACCGAAGGCTACGCCGATTTCCGCGTGATTTCGGCCGTGGCCGAACTGACGCCGGATAAGCAGGACTTCATTATCACCTATGTGGTGGAAGAAGGCGACCGCTACAAGTTCGGCGATGTGAAGGTCGAATCGGACATTCGCGACCTGTCGGGCGAAAGCCTGACCAAGCGGTTGCCGATGAAGACGGGCGACTGGTATAATGCCAAGCAGGTCGAGGACACGGTCGATACGCTGAGCGAGACGGCCGGCCTGTTCGGCTATGCCTTTGCCGACGTGCAGCCCGACTTCAACCGCAACAAGGAAGACCTGACGATGGGGATTAATTTCCGCATCGCCAACGCGCCGCGCGTCTATGTCGAACGGGTCGACATCAATGGCAACACGCTGACGCAGGACAAGGTTATCCGCCGCGAATTCCGTCTGGCCGAAGGCGACGCGTTCAACAGCTTCCTGGTCAAGCGGTCGAAGGACCGGATCAATTCGCTCGGCTTCTTCCAGGAAAAGCTGGATATCGAGCAGAAGCCCGGCTCCGCGCCGGATCGCATCGTGCTCGAGACCAATGTGCAGGAAAAATCGACCGGCGAGCTCTCGCTCTCGGCCGGTTTCTCCTCGCTGGAGCGCTTCATCGTCGCGGCGTCGATCACCCAGCGCAACTTCCGTGGCAAGGGCCAGGAACTGCGCACGTCGGTCAATTATTCGGCCTATTCCAAGTCGATCGAAGTGGGCTTCACCGAACCCTATTTCATGGACAAGAATATCGCGCTGGGCGGCGACATCTATCGTCGGGACCTCAACAGCTTCCGCTATCTGACCAATAATGATCGCGACACCACCTACGAGCAGACCACCACGGGTTTCCAGATCCGCGCCGGTGTACCGATCACCGAATATATGTCGCTGGCGCTGCGCTATAGCCTCAACTTTGACGATGTGACGCTGGATCGGGACCAGTTTTATACCGATGGTCAGTGCGATCCGCTGCTGGCCGGCCGCTATCTGTGCGACGCGATCGGCAAACGGACGACTTCGTCGGTGGGCTATTCGCTGATCTACGACACGCGCGACAACCGCATCCGGCCGACGCGCGGCAACAATGTCGTGCTGAGCCAGGATTTCGCTGGGCTTGGCGGCGACGTCAAATATATCAAGACCCGCCTTTCCGCCTCGAAATTCTGGCCTTTGGGCGCAGGTTTCATCTTCTCGCTGTCGGGCGAGGGCGGGTATATCCACAGCCTGGAAGGCGAACGGCGGGACGCGTCCGGGCAGGAAGTGGACAAGATCCGTCTGGTCGATCGCTTCTTCCTGGGTGAGCCGCAATTCCGAGGCTTTGACATCCGTGGTGTAGGACCGCGTATCGTCAGACGTTATTATAGTGCTACCGTGGGTGACGATGGCGTCGCAACCGGTGAGCCGATTACCGGCCGTAACAACCGGACAGACGACGCGCTGGGCGGAAAAATCTACTATCTTGCCCGCGCGGAAGTTCAGATTCCGCTGGGTTCGGCCGCGCGTGAAATGGGTCTGCGCCCCTCGATCTTTATGGACGCAGGCGCGGTTGCCGGTTTGAAAGAGCCAGGCCTCATTAACGGCAATGGCCAGTTTGCCGGCTTCTGTAATGCAAGTGGTCAGACACAGGTGCGCGCGGGTGGTACCGCCGCCAATCCGGTCTGCCCGGCCAGCTTTGGCACCGACTACACTGTGAGCGGTGGCTTTGAGGAGCAATATCTCGGCGACACGCTCAAGCCGCGTCTGTCGGTGGGCTTTGGCGTCAACTGGAACTCGCCCTTCGGCCCGTTCCGCATCGACATCGCCAAGGCTCTGCTCAAGGAACCAGGGGACGACAACAAGCTCATCACCTTCAATGTGGGGACTCAATTCTGATGAAGACACTCGTTAAAGCCGCGGCGCTGGTGTTCGCGCCCATGACCGCCATCGCGCTGACTGCCGTCCCGGCCGCAGCCCAGACCAAGTCCGGCATCGCCGTCGTCGATCTGGAGGAAGCTGTTGCCAAGAGCACGGCCTTCACCACCGCGATGACCCAGATGCAGACCACCTACAAGCCGCAGCTGGACCAGATCGCTTCGCGCCGCAGCGCGATCGAAACCGATCTCAAGACCAAGAATGACGCGCTGCAGGCCGCCTATAAGGCTGCAGGTAACAAGTCGACGCCGGCGCTGGAAACCCAGTTCCAGCAGTTGCAGCAGGCCCAGCAGACCGGCCAGGCAGAATTGCAGCGCCTGACCCAGCCGGTGGCTCTGGCCCGCGCCTATGTCGAACAGCAGATCGTCGCCAAGCTGGACGACGCGCTGAAGGCCGCGACCGCTAAGACCAAGTCGGAAATCGTCTTCAAGAAGGCGGCGACCGAAAGCTTCGGCGCTGGTGCGGACATCACGCCCGCCGTCATCACCGAACTCAACGCGCTCGTGCCCAGCGTCGGCATCACGCCGCCGGCCGGCTGGCAGCCGGGCCAGCAGCA
>NZ_DJDV01000071.1:0-26378 GCF_002431195.1 Sphingobium sp. UBA5915
GTCATTCTGGACGCCAGCCTGTTCCTGCCCGGCACGCCGCGCGACCCGCAGGCCGAATTTGCCGAAGCGCATATTCCGGGCGCGGCGTTCATGGATCTTCCCAGCCTCAACGATCCCGATGATCCGACGCCGGGCATGCTGCCACCCGACGCGATGATGACGCAGCGCATGCAGGCGCTGGGCGTGAACGCCGACAGCCGGATCATCGTTTATGACAACAGCCCGACGCACAGCGCCGCGCGCGGTTGGTGGATGATGCGCGTCTATGGCCTGGGCGCGTCGGCCGCGATCCTCGACGGGGGTCTGCCCAAATGGCGGGCGGAAGGGCGGCCGGTGGAAAGCGGCCTGCCGACGATCGCGCCCGGCAACGCCATCGCCCGGCTCGATCGGACACAGGTCCGCACCAAGGCCGATCTGCGCGCCAATCTGGAGAGCGGGCGGGCGCAGGTGATCGACGCGCGCGGCGCAGGCCGCTTCACCGGGGAAGAGGCGGAGCCGCGCCCGGGCATGGTGTCGGGCCATATCCCCGGCAGCCGCAATCTCCCATCCTCCGCGCTGTTCCTGCCCGACAATCGCATGAAGCAGGGCGACGATCTGCGGCAGGCGCTTGCGGATGCCGGCACCGATTTCGATCGTCCGATCATCACCAGCTGCGGCAGCGGCGTCACTGCGGCGATCCTGATCGCGGGCCTTGAATCGCTCGGCAAGCACGACGTTAGCCTGTATGATGGCAGCTGGTCGGAATGGGGCTTCGATCCCGCCACGCCCAAGGCGAACGGCCCGGCATGAGCGGCAAGGACAAGGGAAAGGACGGGCGCAAGCCCCTGACGCAGCTGGTGCAGGCGGGCCGCAAGCCGGAATGGACCGGTATGCCGGGGCAACCCGGCGGCATCGTCAGCCCGCCGGTCTGGCGCGCCTCCACCATCCTTTATGACGATGTCGCGCACCTGCGCCAAGCCGCCGCCAGCAGCACGCATGAACGGCTCTTCTACGGGCGCAAGGGGACGCCGACCGCCTGGAGCCTGGCCGACGCGCTCACCGAAATGGAGCCGGGGGCGGAGGGCACGATGCTTTTCCCGTCGGGCGTAGCGGCGATCGCCTGCGCGCTGATGGCTGTGCTGAAACCTGGCGATCGGCTGCTCATGGTCGACAGCGCCTATGATCCGACCCGGTCCTTTTGCACCCAGATGCTCAGCCAGCACGGCGTCGAAACCGTCTATTATGATCCGCAGGCGCCGGACCTCGACGCGCATCTTGCCGCCGGCCCGATCCGCGCCATCTTCCTGGAAAGCCCCGGAAGCCTCACTTTCGAGGTGCAGGACGTGCCGGCCATCACCGCCTGGGCGCGGGCGCATGGCGTCGTTACGTTCATGGACAATACCTGGGCGACGCCGCTCTATTTCCCGGCCATGGCGCATGGCGTCGACATCGCCATCCTCGCCTGCACCAAATATATCGTCGGCCACAGCGACGTCATGATGGGTAGCGTCACCGCCAACGCCGACTGGTTCGGCAAGATTCGCCAGACCGCCTATCTCTTCGGCCAGATGGTCAGTCCCGACGACGCCTGGCTGGCGGCGCGCGGGCTGCGCACGCTGGGCGTCCGGCTGGCGCAGCACCGCGATGGCGCATTGGCCGTGGCGCGCTGGCTGAAGGATCAGCCGGGCGTCGCGCGCGTCCTGCATCCGGCGCTTCCCGACTGCCCCGGCCATGCTCATTGGTCGCGCGATTTTTCCGGGTCGACCGGCCTCTTCACCTTCATCCTCGATGGCGGGGATGACGCCGCGCGCGCCGCCCTTATCGACGGGCTGGCCCATTTCGGCATCGGCTATAGCTGGGGCGGCTTTGAAAGCCTGGCGTTGCCGGTCGATCCCGCTCGCTACCGCAGCGCCACCCGTTGGCAGGCGGCTGGGCCGGCGGTGCGGCTGCATATCGGGCTGGAGGACCCCGCCGACCTCATCGCCGATCTCGACGCCGGCCTCGCGCGCTTCAGGGCGGCATGCTGATGCGGCTTGTCCCGCCCGAATTGCTGGCGCGGCTGGAGCGCAGCACGGACTGGATCGAAGCCGGCATCGCACTTGGCGTTGCGATCGGCCTCTATATCCTGTGTGCCGCGCTGGCGCGAATGATCGCGCGGCGCATCGAGCCACATTGCGCGCATCTTGGCCCCACTTTCACGCCGCATGTGCGTCCGCTCGTCCGCCACGGGCTGGCGACGCTGCTCGTCGGGATCGCCACGGCGGTCTGGCCGACCGGCACGACCGCCAATATCGTCCTGGCCTGCGTCATGGGCTGGGCGCTGGCGATGGTCGCCAATCATCTGCTGCGCGGCGTGTCGATCCCGCTCTGGGCCACGGTGCCGCTCTCCATCCTGATCTTCGTCATGCTGCTGTCGGGCAGCACGGGGGGCATCACCCCGCTGGCGCAGATGATGGACAGCGTGGGCCTGCAACTGGGGAAGAGCCGGATCTCGCTGCTTGACGTCACCTCGGTCGCGGCGATCGGCGTCGGCCTATTCGGTGCCGTGCGCCTTGCCAATCGCGTGCTGGCGCGCAGCATATCCCGCTCGCGCGGACTGGACGCGACCCAGAAATTGCTGGCCGAAAAACTGGCGGGCATCGCCATCATCGCCGCCGCCTTCTTCTTCGGCATCGACGTGCTCGGAATCGACCTCACCGCTTTCGCCGTTTTCTCCGGCGCGCTGGGCCTGGCGGTCGGCTTTGGCCTGCAAAAGACGGTCGGCAATTTGATCGCAGGCATCATCCTGCTGCTCGACCGGTCGATCAAGCCGGGCGACGTCATCGTCGTGGGCGACAGCTTCGGCTGGGTGAACAAAATCGGCGTGCGCGCCGTCAGCGTCATCACCCGCGACGGCAAGGAACATCTGATCCCCAACGAAAATCTGATGACGCAGGAGGTGGAAAACTGGTCCTATTCGGACCGCAATGTGCGCATCCATATTCCCGTCGGCATCGCCTATGACAGCGATCTCGACCTCGCACAAAAGCTGATGATGCAGGCCGCGCTGGAAAGCCCGCGCGTGCTCAAGAATCCCAAGCCCAATGTCTGGCTGACCGGCTATGGCGACAACAGCGTCGATCATGAAATCCTTGCCTGGATCGCAGATCCCGAAGCCGGCGTCGGCAATGTCAAATCCGATGTGCTCGGCCGGCTGTGGCACCTGTTCCGCGATCACGGCGTCACCATCCCCTTCCCCCAGCGCGTGGTGCACATGGCAAAGCCACCGGCGGACGACTGACCATCCGTTGCTTTACGGGGTCGCATAGTGCGCCGGCCATGCCTATAAAGGCGTCATGTCCCCACTGCTGCTTCTGCTCATCTTCGTCGCTACCGTCGCCGCGATGGAGGGTTTTGCCTATGTCATGCATCGCTGGGTGATGCATGGGCCGGGCTGGTTCCTGCATGCCAGCCATCACCGCCCCCGCACCGGCCATTGGGAAGCCAATGATCTCTATTTCGTGATCTTCGCTGTGCCTTCCATTCTGCTGCTGCTGGGCGGCGTGCAGTGGAACTGGGGCGGCTGGGCAACGGCGGTCGGGGCCGGCGTTGCGGCCTATGGCGCTATCTATCTCGGCTTCCACGACATCATCGTGCATCAGCGCGTACGCAACCGCTATGTCGCCCGGTCGCGCTATATGAAGCGAATCGTGCAGGCGCATCGCCTGCACCATGCGGTGGAGACGAAGGACGGCACGGTCAGCTTTGGCTTTCTCGTCGCGCCCCATCCCGCCGCACTCAAGCAGGAACTGGCCCGCCGTTCGCGGGCCGGGGTGCGAAAGCCAGTCAGCTCGGCAGGTCCAGTCCTGCCACGTTGAACCGGAACCGGGTGGTTTCATCCTTGGTCCCGGTAATCAGGTCGACGTCGATGGTCCTGGCGGCCTTGATCGCCTCATAGGCCTTTTGCGACGGTGGCAATTCGATGCCGTCGTCGGTGGTGGTCATCCGACCCTTCCACTCCATCGGCTCCCCGCCATCCGCGCGCGCCGTTACCGCGCAATCGGACAGATCGCAACGAAAAGGCGCGCCGACCAGCTTCACCCGCACCGTCTTTTCGCCATTGCTCATCGGCTGGACCAGCAGCACCGAAAAAGTGTCCGGCGCGGTCATGGTGGCGACGCTGTTGGCGCTGCCGATATAGGCCAGCCTCGTCCCCTCGGACTCTTCATATTTCCAGCTTTGGCCGATCTGTTCGCGCTGGGTCGGCGCCTTCGCCTTTTCCCCGCCCGAACAAGCGCTCATCAGGGCGATGCCCGCCAATAGGGTAACATGACGCATGGGTAACGTCCTCCTTTTCACGAAAGGGAGGAACGCGCAGGCCGTCAGGCCGGTTTCATGCTGCCCGTCTTACCCCGCATAACGCGCCGCCGTTTCCCGGATCAGGGCGATCATGTTGGGAATACCCTGCGTACGGTTGGAACTCAGTTGGTTCTTGAGGTCGAAGGGCGCCAGCGCGGCTTCGATATCGGTGCGCGCAATCTGCGCCGGGGCACTATCCTGCACCGTCAGCAGCACCAGTGCGATGATCCCCTTGGTGATGGCCGCATTGCTGTCCGCCAGGAAATGGAGCCGGCCTCCCGTTTCCGAATCGCCGTCCAGCACGGTGGGATAGACCCACACGGCGGCCGAACAGCCCCGCACCAGCGTCGCATCGGTCTTGAGCGCGTCGGGCATCGGCTCCAGCGTGCGCCCCAGGTCGATCAGCAGCCGATAGCGATCGTCCGCGTCGAGAAATTCATATTCGTCCTGAATGTCGGCAAGGGCCGGGGGGGCAGCGGGCATATCGGTCATGGCCGCCCATATAGGCGCAAAAGCGGGCGCGGGAACCCCGTTACAGATCGACTCCCGCCGCAATTGCTTCCAGCTTACGAATACGTTCCTTAAGGTCCGCTACCTCGATCCGGGCGGCGGCCGATGGCGGCGCGGCGTCTTCGCCTTGCCGGCCCAGTTCCGCGCGCTTGAGGTCCAGCCAGCCATTCCATCCGCGCAGCGCCGCTGTGGTCAGGATAGCGATGCCCGCCAGGGCCGTCGTCGCCAGCGTCAGATAAATATAGGGGTCGTGCATCTTGGCCTCCCTGTCGCACCGCGCTCAGTCGCGGTTGCGCAATTTCTCAAATTCCCGCTCCAGCGCGGTCGAATCATCGGTGGCGAGCCGTTCCAGCACGGCCACCCGGTCCTTGAGCGCCTTCACTTCGGCGCGCAGCCGGTCGGCTTCCGGATCGGGGCCGCGATGGATGAAATCCTCGCCCTTGTGGCGGTTCACCACGCCCATCCGGGCCTTCACCACCTGCGCGATCATCACGATGGCGATGATGGCGACGACCATTTCAAACGGATTCATGTCTCTTTCTCCCTGTTGGCGCGTCGTGCCACCGCATCTCAGTTGGCGGGGCCGCGCAGCCTTTCGATGTCGCGGGTCAACTGGTGGCTTTCATCAGTGACGATGCGCTCCACCACTGCCAGCCGGTCCTTCATCGACCCGATCTCGGCGCGCAGCTGGGCATTTTCCTGGCTCAGCAATTTGATGCGCTCGACCATTTCCTCATTCTTCTGCGGGTAGACGGCCTGGCCCCATGCGCCGTCCAGCGGATAGCCGTGGCGCACGCGCAACCAGGTAGTGAAAATCCAGCCGCCAATCGCGATGATCGCGATGAACAGCCCGGCGCCGATGATCCACGGCAGGTTGGGCATGATGATGGCGTCCACCATATCGGTCTTGTCCATGGTCCCTTACTTCCCTTGGCTCACACCGGCTCAGCGCAGCGCGTCGATTTCACGGGCCGTCCGGGTGGCGGGATCGGTGGCGATCCGCTCCAGCACGGCGATGCGTTCCTCCAGCCGGCTGATCCGGCCCACCAGCTTTTCGTTTTCGCTGGACAGAAGGTCGATTTTTCGACCGGCGTCGAAATCGGTTCGATGAACGGTGTTTCCGTTATCATCTTCAAGCGGATAGCCATGTCTGGCCCTGATCCAGGTGTTCATGACCGTGCCGATCGCGATCGAAGCGCAGATCAGGACGGGAACCAGCCAACTCCACTGCATGTCGAATACTCCCCTGCTGTTTAAGTCGCGCCAGGTCAGCGCAGGCTGTCGATCTCGTCCGCCAGGCGCGTGTTGCGGCTGGTATAATAGAGTTCGATGTCGGCGAGCCGGCGGTCGATGTCGCGGAATTTGGACCGGACGTCGCGGGTGGAACGGGCCGGATTGGCGCGCACCCCTTGCCAGAATTTCTCGTCGTCCCGGTCGCTGTAGAGGTCATTGGGCTTGGTGTCGGCGACAAAGCCGATCACGAAATATCCCAGCAGGGTCCAGCCCACGATGAAGAAGGACAGGACCATCGCGACGCGAACCCAGACCACGTCGATCCCGGTATAGTCGGCGATGCCGGAGCACACGCCCATGAACTTCCCGTTCTTCTTGTCGAGATAGAATTTGGTGCGGCGGGCGCTCATGTCAGTTCCTCCGGTCGAAAGTGTAGCTGTCGTCCTGTGCCGGACGTTGCGGGCGGAAATCGGGATTGTCGGCGGCGACGATCCGTTCGACCGTCTGCAGCCTGTCTTCCAGCCGGCGGGCGAGAAGGTGGAGTTCGTCCAGCAGCTTCTCATCCTCGTCGGTGATCTTGGGGGCCTGCTTCCACTTGGTGACATAGTGGAAGATCAGCCAGGGCATGCCGATGAACAGCATGCCGCAGATCATGATGGGCAGGAACACCTCTTCCATCGGGTCAGCCTTCCTTGTTCATGCTGGCCTTCAGAGCGGCGAGATCGGCATCGACTTTGTCGGCCGACTTCAGCTCGGCAATCTCTTCCTCCAGCGTCTTGGGCTGCTGGCCCAGGCCCATGGCGTCGGCGCGGCCTTCGGCCATGTCCACGCGGCGTTCCAGCATGTCGAAACGGGCAAAGGCGTCGTTGACCTTCTCGCCGGCATAGGCTTCGCGCACCCGCAGGCGGTTCTGTGCGCTTTCCATACGGCTCACCAGGCTGTTCTGGCGGGCGCGGGCTTCGCGCAGCTTGCCCTGCAACTTGGCGATATCCTCTTCCGAAGCCTTCAGCGCCTCGTCCAGCGTCTCGATCTCGTGCGCCAGATGCTCGGCCATGTCGGCCGCTTTCTGCCGCTCGACCAATGCCGCCTTGGCCAGGTCCTCGCGGTCCTTCGACAGGGCAAGCTGCGCCTTCTCGGTCCAGCTGTCCTGCAACGCGGTCAGCTTGGCGATGTGCCGGCGCATTTCCTTCTGGTCGGCGATCGTGCGGGCGGCGGACGCGCGCACCTCGACCAGCGTCTCTTCCATCTCAAGGATGATCATGCGGATCATCTTCGCCGGGTCTTCCGCCTTGTCGAGCAAGTCGGTGACATTGGCGGCGATGATGTCTCGGGTGCGGGAAAAAATACCCATGTCTTGGCTCCTGGTGCGTGTTCTTGTGGTTTGGCCTTGCCCTTACGCCAGATAACGGGCGGGGGCGGGCATGTCGCTCGACGCGAGGATCGGCGCTTCGCTGGCGCGGGCCGGGCCGACCGCCGACAGGATCATCGTGGATCCGAACAGGACGGCGGCGATAGCGACTGACATCAGCTGGCCGATTTCGCGCATATTGGTGGTCTTTTCCATGTTTCTTGCTCCCTGAACCTTGGCCTTCATATGATTTCCGCATCTTGCTGCGGATTGCCGATAGCTTTGCAGGGGGCGTGCCAATTTTCGAAAAGTGGCAGAATTGCGCGCCTTCGGGGCGTTTTAATCTAGTGCCGGCGGTATCCCTCTTGCCAAGGGGTGGGAAATTTCACCATAAGTTGGCGCATGGAGAAAAATACGCAATTTATCGGCCAGAGCTTCGCCTTTCTCGATGCGGTGGAGCAGGCCGGGCGCGCTGCCGAGCTCAATCGCCCGGTGCTGGTCATCGGTGAACGCGGCACCGGCAAGGAACTGATCGCCGAACGCCTGCATCACCTCTCCCCACGCTGGGGCGAACCGCTCATCACCATGAATTGCGCGGCGTTGCCCGAAACCTTGATCGAGGCAGAGCTGTTCGGCCATGAACAGGGCGCCTTCACCGGCGCCAACCGCGCGCGCCCCGGCCGGTTCGAGGAAGCCGATGGTGGCACGCTCTTCCTCGATGAACTCGGCACATTGTCGATGGCGGCGCAAGAAAGACTACTCCGTGTGGTGGAGTATGGGGAGGTCACGCGCATCGGCGCATCGAAACCCGTTCGGGTCGATGTCCGCATCGTCGCCGCCACCAATGAAGACCTGCCCGCCGCCGCCGATGCCGGCCGTTTTCGCCCCGACCTGCTCGACCGGCTGAGTTTCGAGGTCATCACCCTGCCGCCGCTGCGCGCGCGCGAAGGCGATGTCGCGGTGCTTGCCGATCATTTCGGCCGCCGTATGGCCGCAGAAATCAACTGGCCGCAATGGCCCGGCTTCACCGCTGCCTGCGCCGCCGAACTGGAAGGGCATGGCTGGCCCGGCAATGTGCGTGAACTGCGCAACGTGGTGGAACGCGCGGTCTATCGCTGGGACGATCCCGCCCGGCCGATCAGCCGTATCACCTTCGATCCCTTCGCCTCTCCCTGGAAACCGCGCGCGATGATGCCGCGCCCTGAAACGCGCGAAGAAGCCCCCTCCGTCCCGCCAGCCGCGCCCGCATCCTTATCCTCGCCCTGTGACGGCATCAGCGACCTCAAGGCCGCGGTCGACGCCTATGAAGCCGCCATCGTCCGCGCCGCCCTCGAACGCTACCGCTACAACCAGCGCGCCACCGCCAAGGGCCTTGGCCTCACCTACGATCAGCTGCGCCACTGCATGAAAAAACATGATTTGAGCGCCGGGTGAGCGGGGATATTAACAGGTTGGATGGGGGGCGCACCTACCCATGAATGGCCGGCTACATTCAGCATCGGACTCCGGCATGCCTTATTTCATGCAAAAGCCGAAGGTCGGTCATGTAGATCGCGGTGCGCCGACTTCATAAACCTGCAAGTGGCGCTCTCCGATGCCAAGGCTCGCCCATGTAGATCGCCATTCATGGAGATGGGCAGCGTTGAGGTGACGGTCGAGCGCTGGTTGGTCGGCCCACATCTCCTTGACGTGAATGAGCCCGGGCTCAAACACATCTTCGGCGTAAACATAGTCCATGCAGCCCGCTTCGCCTCGGCTGATTTCAGCCATCCGCTTCATGACAGGGCGGGCCGCCGCCATATTCTCGGGCGGCAGTCGAATCGTTCCGATAATCAGCAGCATGACCGCAGCATAGGCAGCGTAAAGGACCAGAGGAATCCTCATTTCTATCGCAAGCAGCCAGCTGAAACCTTCGTTGGCTGAGAATAAGGCATTTTGCGCGTAGCACGATGATTGGCAAACGCGAGTTTATGCCAGCGCCTTCACCCGCTCCCCGATCACTCGCAAATCTTCGACGAACCGCGCGCGTTCTTCCGCCTTCTTCGCTTCGCCGGGGATGCGCAGCAAATAGCTGGGGTGCACCGTCACCCATCCTTCCGCGCCATTGTCCAGCGCGATCGCGGAGCCGCGCGTGCGGCTGATCGTCACGGCCTTGCCCAGCATCGCCCGCGCCGCCGTCGCCCCCAGTGCCACGATCAGGCGCGGCCGCACAATGTCGAGTTCCTGAGTCAGCCACCATCGGCACGCCTGCACCTCGCCCGCATCGGGGGTCTGGTGGATGCGCCGCTTGCCGCGCGCTTCGAACTTGAAATGCTTGACCGCGTTGGTGACATAGGCGCGCGCCCGGTCCACGCCCGCCTCGATCAACGCCTGGTCCAGCAACTGACCCGCCGGTCCGACAAAGGGGCGGCCGGCCTGGTCCTCCTGATCGCCCGGCTGCTCGCCAATGAACATCAGCGGCGCGTCGAGCGGTCCTTCGCCAAACACGGTCTGCGTCGCCCCCTGATGCAGCGGGCAGCGGGTGCAGCCCATCGCTTCCTCGCGCACCGCCGCCCATACTGTCCTGCTGTTGCCGCCCGCGCCCGCTTTGCCGGCCTTGCCGTCACCCGGTTGCGCCGGCGCACGCGGCGCGCTCGCGATCATCGCCGCCTCGCGCGCCTGCGCGCCGGCGACCATGTCGGGGATAAGCGCCGCCTCTGGCAGGTTGCGCCAATATTTCTTGGGCATTTCGGACAGCATGGCCCCGGTCTTGAGCCGGGCCGGATTGAAGATTGCGGCATAATAGCCCTTCCACAGCGCCTCGACCGGATCGCCCTCCGGCGCGTCGGCGCGGGTCGCGCCCGGTCCCTCGCGCAGCGCTTCGCCATCCCAATGGATACTGATGTCCGGCGTCAGGATCGACCAGCGCATCGTGGCGAAGCGGCGCACGAAGAAGCCGGCATTGGCGCGCACGATATGATGGTCCGGTTCGAACCAGGCGACGAAGCGCGCCGCGCCGTCCTCTTCCACTTCCCGAAACCGGACGAAGGCGCGCATCTTGTGGATATCGCGCCGCACCGCCTTGGCCAGCATGTCGATCCGCCGAAACAACGGATCGGCCTTGTCCTCCATCAGACCCGGCTGATCGCGCAGCCGTGTCAACAGCTGATAGAGCAAGGCGAAGCGCTCCGCGTCGCTATGCAACACCACCGTTTCGGCCAGGGCGACGAACGCGCGCGGTACGGAAAAGGCCGCCCGGTCCGGCGCAGGGGGCAAAGGCGCGTCGCCGAACAGGTCGCCGCTCTCCCCCCTTATCTGCCAGGTCACATGATCCGGTTCGATTCCTGCAATCGCCAGCCGCCGCGCGGCATCGCGCCAGCCTTCGAAATCATCGGGCGCATCCAGCACTACGCGGTGCATGGATACGCCCTGATGGCCGGCGGGGCGGGGCAGGGGTCAGTCCTCGGCCTTGGCGCGTTCCAGTTCGGCAGGCTTGCGCTCGGCGAACTTGGCGCCCAGTGTCTTTTCCTCTTCGGCGGTCAGGTCCTTGGCCGCGTCGGGGAACATTTCTTCCTCTTCCTCGTCGATATGATGCAGGTAACGCTTCTTCAGCTGCGCGAACGTCTCGCGCCATTCCTTGCCGTTGAAGTCCTGCTCTTCCATCTCTTCCAGATAATCGTCGATTTCCTTATGCTCGGACACGCTATGCTGGGCATCCTCGCGCAGGTCGGGGCGAGCGAGCATGGTGGCGTAAAGCGTTTCTTCCTCCGCCGCGGCATGGGCGGTCACTTCGACCTTGAACTGGTCGAACAGCTTTTTCAGCCGATCATCATCGCCCTGCGCATCGTCCATCTTCTTGAACAACTGGCGGTGGCTATCATGATCCTGTTTCAGGCGGTGGAATATGGTGGCGTCGGCCATGGTCGCTTCTCCTCTTGTCGAGGGGGAGAACGACGCGCGCGCGGATTGGCTCCGACTTTCAGCCGAACAGGAACCGAAAGATGATGGCGACGGGAATCCACAGCAATGCGCCGATCACGCAGGCGCCCCAGAGCTGCACCAGATCGCGGCGAAAGCGCAAGGCAAGCCCGCTATGCGACAAGCCGCTTGCGTCCAGCATCTGCCAGCGGCGCTCCAACCCGCGCGCCGCCACCGCATAGCCGCCGATCGCGACGATGATACCCAGGTGCAGCGCGAGCGATCCGCCCATTTTCGCGACAATGAAAATCTGCGCCAGGCAAAAGACCACGAGCGCCGCCGCCAGATGGCTGCTGATCCGCTTGGCGAAGCCCTTGCGCTCCGCCCGATGGCCCAATGTCGTCGCCACGACCCGATCTCCTTGTCCGACCTTGTCAGCAGTATTTCGTACAGGGCGCTGTCAATCAACCCGAAATTGCCACGAGGCGGGGATAAATTGACGTTCGTCGGATGGCTGGGTTGGGTGGATGGCAGGCACAACTACCGTTCGTCCTGAGTAGCCATTGAGCTTGTCGAAATGGCGTATCGAAGGACCGATGACACGCGCCAACCCTTCGATACGGGCCTTCGGCAAGCTCAGTCCCTACTCAGGGCGAACGGTTCATGGGAATGTCCGCTTCTGGTCGTTTGCAGACCATCCAAATTCGTCCCGGCCCTTACGCCGCAAACAGATCCAGCTGCTTGGCGGGCGGGGCCAGCCTCGCGCGCAGGTCGGCGCTGTCGGTCAGCGTCATCGGCCGCCAGTCCGCCGCCACCAGGAAAGGCCGCAATTTGGTGATGGAAACGGTCAGCCGGGCGACATCCTCCAGCCGCAAGCGCCTGTGCCGCCGGCTGGCGAGAATGCGATCCACCGCTTTCACCCCCAGTCCCGGCACGCGCAGCAGCGCCTCGCGCGGGGCGCGGTTGACGTCGACCGGGAAATGGGCGCGATGGTTGAGCGCCCAGGCGAGCTTGGGATCGATGTCGAGCGGCAGGCAGCCGGTCGCCGCATCGGTCGCTGCCGCGATCTCCTGCGCGTCATAGCCATAGAAACGCATCATCCAGTCCGACTGGTATAGCCGATGTTCGCGCAGCAATGGCGGTCGCTTGAGCGGCAGCACCGCGCTGGGCGAAGGGATGGGGGAAAAGGCGCTATAATAGACGCGGCGCAGGCGATGCCTGTCATAGAGGCTGCTGGCGCGCGTGATGATCGCGCGATCATCCGCCGCATCCGCCCCGACGATCATCTGAGTCGATTGCCCCGCTGGCGCGAAGCGGGGCGCGTGGCGATATTTCCGCCGCGCCTCGCCCTTGTCCTCCATTTCGGTGCGCAAATGCCGCATCGCCCCTTCGATCCGCGCGCCATCCTTCTCCGGCGCCAACCGCTTGAGGCCCCCTTCCGTCGGCAATTCGACATTGATCGACAGCCGGTCGGCATGCAGCCCCGCCTGCCGCAGCAGGTCGGGATCGGCATCGGGGATGGTTTTCAAATGGATATAGCCGCGAAAATCATGATCCTCGCGCAGCGACCGCGCCACTTCGACCATCTGCTCCATCGTATAGTCCGACGATCGGATGATGCCCGACGAGAGGAACAGACCCTCGATATAATTACGGCGATAGAAATTGAGCGTCAGGTCCACCACTTCCCTGGCGGTAAACCGCGCGCGCCGCACATCGCTCGACCGGCGATTGATGCAATAATGGCAATCGAAAATGCAGCTGTTGGTCAGCAGGATCTTGAGCAGCGATATGCATCGGCCATCGGGCGCATAAGCATGGCAAATGCCCATGCCCTCGGTCGATCCGATCCCCTTGCCGCCGCGTGAATCGCGCTTTGCCGTCCCGGACGATGCGCAGGACGCATCATATTTGGCGGCGTCCGCCAATATTTCGAGTTTCTGCCGGGTGGACATCTGCGCCATGATGTTCCTTCTATGTTCGCATTTGACGCTTGTCCATGATCTGGGTTGTGTCGGATCATTTTGTGGCGAACAGTCGGCGGGATTTGGCCGCCTGCTTCGTTGTTGGCGGTGGCGCAGCATGAAGGGATGATCATGGACAGACGGCATTTTCTGCGCGCGGGCATGGGTGGCGGCGCGCTGTCGCTGATGGCCGCGCGGGCGGGGGCCACATCGCCTTTCGATGCCCTGGCCGGAGTGGAACCGATCCGCGCCAGCGTGGACCGCATCTTCCGCACCACCGTCTGCCTGCGCCCCTTTCGCGCCGCCGGCCCGCGCATCGAAGTGGAGCAGGTCGGGCGCAAGCGCGTCGTCCACAATTATGGCCATGGCGGCAGCGGCTGGTCCCTGAGTTGGGGATCGGCGCAGCTGGCGGTTCCGCTCGCCATGGCCGATGGCGTGCGCGACATCGCCGTGATCGGCGCGGGTGCGCTGGGCCTTACCGCAGCCTTGACGGCGCAGCGGGCCGGCGCGCGCGTCACCATCTACGCCAAGGAGCAGTTTCCCGATGTCCGCTCTGCCCGCGCTACCGGCACCTGGTCGCCCGACAGCCGCATCGCGATGGCGGGCGCGGTCGATGCCGGGTTTGCCGACCGGTGGGAGACGATGGCGCGCACCTCCTTCGCTCGTTATCAGAGTTTTCTCGGCCTGCCGGGCGATCCGGTCGAATGGACCGACCGCTACATCCTGTCCGATGCGCCAGCCGCCGCACCGACCATCGCGCCCGTCGCGCCCGCGCCCCCACGCCCCGACGACTTTCTCCGTCTGGAAGGGCGGCTGCGCGACATCACGCCGCGCTCGGTGGAACTGCCGCGCGGCGCGCATCCCTTTCGCGCCGACCGCGTCCGCCGCAATTCCTCACTCACCTTCAACGTCGCTGATCTCGCCCATCAATTGACCAGCGATTTCCTGCTCGCTGGCGGGCGGATCGAACCGCGCATCTTCCACGCGCCCGGCGACCTTGCCGCACTTCGCGAAAAGGTGATCATCAACTGCACCGGCTATGGCGCACGGGCGCTGTGGCGCGATGAGAACATTGTGCCGGTGCGCGGCCAGATTGCCTGGCTGATCCCGCAGCCGGGCGCGACCTTCGGCATCTATTATCACGGCATCGCGCTGCTCGCGCGGCGCGACGGCATCGTCGTCCAGCCGGTCGGCGAGGATGACTGGTTCGGCTATGGCGACGCCAACGAAACGCCCGATCCCGCCGCGGCGCGCGCGGCGGTGGAGGAGGTGGCGACCTGGTGGGCCTGACCGCTCCGGTCAGTCCTCGTCGGGCAGGCGGCTGACGCGGATCGACTGGGCGTTCATCTGCCCGCCGCCGAAGATGGTCATGAAGGCGATGTCGGTTGCATCCCGGCCCACGGCGATGCGCGCCATCGTCTCCACCGGCGCCAGCCCGGTCGCATCGATAAGGTGCCAGGCCCCGTCCAGCCAGACCTCCACCACCGCGTGGAAATCGGGCGGGTCGAGATCGAGCGCATAGACCGACACCAGCCGCGCGGGAATGTCGCGCGACCGGATCAACGCGGCCGTCAGATGCGCGAAGTCGCGGCACACGCCCTGCTGCGCGACGAAGGTGTCGGCGGCCGTCGTCGTCACGGTCGAACTGCCTGACACATAGGCGACGTTGTCGCGCACCCAATCGACCAGCGCCTGTACCAGCGCCCCGCCGTCCAGATCGGGAAAATGGCCGCCGACAAAACTGCCGAAGCGATCGGCCTCGCAATAACGGCTCGGCCAGATGAAGGGCAGCACGTCTTCGGGCAGGCTGGGCAGCGGACTGCGGGGCAGGTGACGAATCTCGATCGGAGCGCGGTCGATTGCCATGGTCGCGCGATAGGTGCTGACCATGCGCCCCGTGCCGGTGCGGGTCCAGGTCCGCCGGCCGATGCCGCTGCCGCCGACCTTGTTGGTCAGCGGGCCTGCATTGTTGATGATATGGGATTGTGTGAGCACGCGCTGGTCGGGCACTGCCGCGGCTTCGACCGCTAACAGCACATCGGTCGGGCAGGCGAAGTCATAGTCGAGAATCGCTTCGATCGCGATGCGCATGGGGGATGGTCCATATTTGGAGAGCGAGCCGAATCAGCCCGTGCCAGGGAACTTCGCTGTCCTGCAGGCCCGACGCAAGCGCCATCGATCAAGGCGATCGGGAGGGAGCGACCTCAGGCATCTTGGAACCGTTCGCCGGCGGCCCGAGCGGGGCGGGCGGCGCCAGCGTGACGGCAGGGTTGAAAGGCTGGGGATGCGTCGGACGATATGGACAGCGGCCGTGGTGTCAGCAGAATTTGTGCGCGCTCAAGGACGCATTCCCACTCATTCTCTCGTCAGATCGGCGGGACTAATCCTCGTGACATTGCGCTGGTGACCCACGTCCTTGTCGCAACGACCGAAGCCGACCGCATGAGCCATCTTTCCGCCACCGGCGCATCGGTCCCTGACGACGAACGGATTGTCCTGTTCACTCCGTTCAACGCCGTGCGGGCTGGCCCGCACAAATAGCCTCCCGAGGTCACAACCGCCGCTGCTGCCGCCCGTAGCGCAGCGGCCGACACATTCGAACGATTTGCGTGGCTTGCACCCACCAGCGCGCCACTCGACTGGGGCCAAAGCAGGAATTTTGCGGACGGATTGCATGGTGGTGGGAAAGGCCGCCGGGCGAGACGCCCCGGCCTGATCCGACGATTACAAACGGTAAAAGGCCCGCAGCGCGGGGGGCGCGGCGGGCCTTTTCGGTGCGTGATGCGCCAGGCGGGCGAGTCATGTTCGAACGGCGCCCCGGTTGATCCGGCCAGCGCGCCTGTCCGGCTTATTCGCCATCATCCTCCGCATCGGGTCCGGTCATCATCCCGTCGGCCACTTCCTCGGTTTTGCCGCGGATCGCCTTTTCCAGCCGATCGGCCAGTTCGGGATGCTCTTTGAGATAGGTCTTGGCATTTTCACGACCCTGACCAATGCGGATCGAGTCATAGGAGAACCAGGCGCCGGATTTCTCCACCAGCCCGGCCTTCACGCCAATGTCGAGCAGTTCGCCGATCTTGGAAATGCCCTCGCCATACATGATGTCGAATTCGACCTGCTTGAACGGCGGGGCGACCTTATTCTTGACCACCTTCACGCGGGTCGCATTGCCGACAATATCGTCGCGATCCTTGATCTGGCCGGTACGGCGGATGTCGAGTCGGACCGAGGCGTAGAATTTGAGCGCATTGCCGCCGGTCGTGGTTTCCGGATTGCCGTACATCACGCCAATCTTCATGCGCACCTGGTTGATGAAGATCACCATGCATTTGGAGCGGGAAATGGAGCCGGTCAGCTTGCGCAGCGCCTGGCTCATCAGCCGCGCCTGCAAACCGACATGGCTGTCGCCCATCTCGCCCTCAATCTCCGCCCGCGGCACCAGCGCGGCGACCGAATCGATCACCAATATGTCGATCGCGTTCGACCGCACCAGTGTGTCGACGATTTCCAGCGCCTGTTCGCCCGTATCGGGCTGCGACACGATCAGTTCGTCGATATCGACGCCCAGCTTCTTGGCATAGGCCGGGTCCAGCGCATGTTCGGCGTCGACGAACGCGGCCGTTCCGCCCGCCTTCTGCGCTTCGGCGATGGCATGCAGCGTCAGCGTCGTCTTGCCCGAGCTTTCCGGCCCGTAAATCTCGATGATGCGGCCCTTGGGCAGGCCGCCAATGCCCAGCGCGATATCGAGCCCCAGCGATCCGGTCGAAATGGATTCGATCTCGATCTTTTCGCGCGACCCCAGCTTCATCGCCGAGCCCTTGCCAAAAGCGCGGTCGATCTGGGCGAGCGCGGCATCCAATGCTTTTTGTCTGTCCATATTCCCCGTCTTCTTGGAATCGATAAGTTGCAGCATTGCGGTCATCGGCCCATCCCCTGTCAAGCGGATCGCGCCGAATCTGCCGGCGCTGGACAATGGTGTATCCCATTTGTTCTCATGGAACAAGGGGGGAACGGAATTTTCCTATCGGCCGGAAAAATCCCGCCTCAATCGCCTACAATCCGGCCGAGCACCCGCTCCACCGCACCCACGGTGAAGGGCTTGGCGAGCGTCGGCCGATCGGCATGGGCGGGCGGCAGGTCGTCGGCCATGCCCCCGGTCGCGAAGGCGAAGGGAATCCCCGCCTGCGCCAATATGTCGGCGATCGGCCAGCTTTTCTCGCCCTGCAAATTGCAATCGAGTAGCGCGCCGTCAAAGCCGCCGCGGCGGGCTTGCTCGCATCCTTCATCCACCGTCGCGACCAGCGCGTGCAGCCGATAGCCGAGCGCGTCGAGATAATCCTCAAGCATCATGCCGATCATCGCTTCATCTTCGACGACGAGGATGGATTTTGCGTCCGACATGCCTGTTTCCTTTGTTCGACCGGGGCTTCGCTAGCCCAATGGCGCGCGCTTGCCCAGCCCCCACGCCGTGATCGGGCGCAAGATCATTCGGCGGCCGGTTGCATCGCCATGGTGTCGCGGGCTGCCTGCGCCAACTGGTTGACGGAAAAGGGCTTGGGCAGGAAGGCGACATTGGCGATGTCGATCGACTTGCGCAGCTGTTCCTCGGCATAGCCGGACATGAACAGCACGGGCAGGTGCGGATGACTGACGCGCGCCCGCGCCACCATCGCCGGACCATCCATATTGGGCATGACCACGTCGGAAATCAGCAGGTCGATGCCGTCATGGGCGGCCAGCACCTCCAGCCCCTGTTCGCCGTCATTGGCGGTCAGCACCGTATAGCCCTGCCGTGTCAGCGCCCGTTCGGCGACCGCGCGGACCATATCCTCGTCCTCGACCAGCAATATGGTGCCCGATCCCCAGGTTTCGGCGCGTTTCACCGGCTCGCGTACCGGCGTCTCCTGCTGCGCGTCGGCACCGGCATAGACGGGCAGGTAGATGACGAAGCTTGCGCCCCGGCCCAGTTCGGATTCGGCAAAGATATAGCCGCCCGACTGCTTGACGATGCCATAGACGGTGGAGAGGCCCAGACCCGTGCCCTTGCCCAGTTCCTTGGTGGTGAAGAAGGGTTCGAAAATCTTCGCCAATATATCGGGCGGAATGCCCAGGCCCGTGTCCGACACGCGCAGTGCGGTATAGTCACTGATGGGCAGGATCTGCTGGCGCATCTCGCGCGCCTTCGCGGCGGGCACGGCATAGGTCTGGATGTTGAGCGTGCCGCCTTCGGGCATGGCGTCGCGCGCGTTGACGGCCAGGTTGACGATCACCTGTTCCAGCTGCCCGGGATCGGCGCGCACCGCGCCCAGATTGCGACCATGGCTGACCTCCAGCCGGACATTTTCGCCCAGCAGCCGCTTGAGCAGGTTCGACACGTCCGACACGATATCGGGCAACTGCAATATCTGCGGCCGCAATGTCTGCTGCCGGGAAAAGGCAAGCAATTGCCGCGTCAGCCCCGCCGCGCGGTTGCTGTTCGACTTGACCTGCTGGATATCGTCATAATCGCTGTCGCCCGGCACATGGCGCATCAGCATCAGGTCGCAATGGCCGATGATGGCGGTCAGGATATTGTTGAAATCATGCGCCACGCCGCCGGCCAGCTGGCCGATCGCCTGCATCTTGGTCGCCTGCGCCACCTGCCGCTTGAGCTTGCTTTCCTCACTATTGTCCTTGAGCGACAAAAGCACCGCCGCCTCGCCCAGGCCGCGCACGCCCGCCAGGCTGAGCGCGGTCGGTTCGTCGGGCTGGTCGCGCATGCGCACCACGATGTCGCCCGACATTTGCGGGCCGACGGCAAAGCGCCGCACCGCGTCCGCCACCGCCGCCTGATCCTCCCGCGCGACCAGATCGCCCGGATAGCTCGGCTTGTCGCCGGACTTGAGGCCCGCGGCGCGCGCGAACGCCTTGTTGACGAACAGGATGCGCCCGTCGCGGTCCGCCATCGCCAGGCCAAAGGGCAGCAGAGACAGCAGGGTTTCGATATAGGACAGCGCCGACGTGCCGCCCCCGCCGGTCGGCTCGTCGATCAGCAGCAACAGCATCGGCCCGTCCTGCACAGTCGCCTGCGTGGCGCCGGGCTGGCTCGCGCGGCGCAGCGGCACCTGGAGCAGGCGCAGCGGCAGGCCGCCATTTTCCTCGCGCGCCAAGAACAGCCGGCCCTTGTCGTCCACCCGCATATGCGCGGCAAAGTCGCGACCGGTGATATTGGCGTCGATGCGTCCCGCCGCGCGCAGCAGAAAGGCGCCATTGGCGGCGCGAATGCGCCCCTCTCCGCCGATCATCGCCGCCATGATGCCCGCTTCGCCCAGTTGCCGCCCGGCCTCCCCGGTCAGGAAGCGATGCACGTCGTCCAGCGCGCTGGGCTGGCGCACGGGGGTGAAGCGCCAGAGCAGATAATCCTCGGTCCGGCCGGTGCGGGCAATATCGACATCCAGCCGCAGCGCCCCCATCGCCAGCCCCTCCAGCTTGCCGTCGCCGTCGCGCCAGGCCGCGCGCGCAGCCTGCGACAGGCTTTCGGTCAGGCCCGCGTCATTGCTGACGCCCGGTGGGGTGGGATAGCCGGGAAACCATTCGCCGAACAGGTCGCTGGCGCAGACCAGCCGGCCCGACCGGTCGGTGACGGCGATGGCGATGTTGGACGCGTCGGCGGCGGCGCGCGCGACCGTCCAGTCGGGCGTCGCCTCCCGGTCCGACAGGGCAGGGGCATAGAGGTGGCGATACCAGCGCATCAGGCCCGCAATGGCGATCACGCTCGCGGCAAAGCCCGCGGCCAGCACCCCATTGCCCGCCGCATAGAGGACGAGAGCCGCCGACAGCAGGGCCGCGCCCAGCAGCATCGGCAGGACAAAGGGGGACGGTGGCTGTCCCAGCCACGCTTCCTCGTCCGTCTTCAGCCGTGCCGCCATGACCGGCCAACCCCCTGCATCGCCATCGAAACCTGCGGCCGCGGCGTCAGGCGCCGGCCGCCTTCTCCAATGGCCTGCTTTGATGGACCTTGCCAATCCTCAATTTGCGCGCCCGCCATTTGCGGCCCATGCGATGGCGCCAGAACCAGTCGGCCAGGACATAGCCGATCGCGGTACACACCAGCGAAATGATCAGCAGGCCGATCAACATGGCGGGCGCGGCTTCCGACACCAGCCAGGCGGTCCATTCGCGCACGCTCGCATGCCCGTCGACCAACGCCATGAAGCCCGACGCATCGGCGCTGCGCCCCAGCATCCAGTTGCCCAGCCACACCGACGCCATCAGGATCAGTGGCGTCGTCGCTGGGTTGGACAGGAATGTCATGGCGGCGGCGACCGGAATATTGGCGCGAAAAGGCAGCGCCAGCAGCGCCGCGCCCGCAATCTGCACGCCCGGGATCATCAGGAATATGCCGACGAACAGGCCCAGCGCCACGCCGCGCGGCACCGACCGGCGGGTAAAGCGCCACAGCGATGGTTCGAGCACGCGATGCGCGACCGGGGCGAGGATGCGGCTGCGCTCCATCGACTCGCGGGTCGGGCAATTGGCGTGCCACCAGCGGGTCAGTCGGCTCATCAGCTATGCGCCTTCATGATGCGCTGCTGGTCGCGCTTCCAGTCGCGTTCCTTGATCGTCTCGCGCTTGTCATGGGTCTTCTTGCCCTTGGCCAGCGCCAGCTCGACCTTCACCTTGCCGCGGCTGTTGAAATAGAGCGCCAGCGGCACCAGCGTCATGCCCTTGCGCTCGACCGCGCCGTGCATCCGGGCAATCTCCCGCTCGTGCAGCAACAATTTGCGGGGGCGCTTGGATTCATGGTTGAACCGGTTGCCATGGCTGAATTCGGGAATGTTGCTGTTGACCAGCCACACCTGATTGCCCTTCACCTCGGCATAGCTTTCGGCGATATTGCCTTCGCCAAAGCGCAGCGATTTGACCTCGGTGCCTTGCAAGGCGATGCCCGCCTCGAACACATCCTCCAGGAAATATTCGAACTTCGCGCGCCGGTTTTCGGCGACGATCTTCTTCTTGTCGAAGGTTTCGGGACGGGGGCGGGCCATTGGCTTATCTAATTTCCGTTCGGTTCGAGCCTGTCGAGAACCCTGTCGTTCCGGTTCCCGACAGGCTCGAACCGAACGGATGTAGGGATTTAAACCAGTCCCGCAATCTCCAGCGCCCGGTCCACCGCCGCCCGGCTCGATTCCGACGGCCAGGTAATGGGCAGTCGGACGTCGCCGGGCATGTCGGGGCGAACCCGCGTGAGCGCATATTTAACCGGGCCGGGTGAAGAATCGCTGAACAGGGCATCGTGCAGCGGATAGAGACGATCCTGGAGCGCCAATGCGCCATCCCAGTCATGGCGGGCCATCGCCGCCTGGAAATCGGCGCACAGGCGCGGCGCGACATTGGCGGTGACGCTGATGCATCCCTTGCCGCCCATCGCGTTGAACCCCAATGCCGTTTCGTCATTGCCCGACAGCTGGCAGAAGTCCGGGCGGCAGGCCAGACGCTGCGCGGTGACCCGCCCCAGATTCCCGGTCGCGTCCTTGATCCCGACGATGGTCTGAAACTCCTCCGACAGGCGGTGGATCACCGGCACGCCAATATCGGTGATCGTGCGGCTGGGCACATTATAGAGGATGATGGGCAGGTCGCAGCGTTCGGCCAGCCAGGCGAAATGGCGATAGACGCCGTCCTGGTTGGGCTTGTTGTAATAGGGCGCGACCACTAGCGCCGCATCCGCGCCCGCGCCCTGCGCCGCATACATATGGTCGAGAGCAATGCGCGTGTCGTTGGACCCGCATCCCGCGATCACCGGCACGCGGCCTGCTGCCTGATCGACGCAGATGGCGATGACGCGGTTATGCTCCTCAACGGTCATCGTCGCGCTTTCGCCAGTCGTCCCGCACGGCACCAGTGCGCTCGATCCATCCGCAATCTGCCAGTCGACGAACGCGCGAAAGGCGGCTTCGTCGATCGTCCCGTCGCGGAACGGGGTGACCAGAGCCGGAATCGAGCCCGAAAACATGATGAAACTCCTTCAAATCTCCGGGCTGCCGGGGCATGATGGGACAAGCGGCGCGCTATAGCGCGTCATTCAGGGCCTGATAAGGACGCAAATGCGATTATGTCCAGCATGCGCACCCCTCCTCCTATCGAAAGTTATCTGATCCGCATGCCGATTATTGCCTTGTTGCTGATGACCGCGGGCGCCAGCGCGCAGACCGAGGACGCGGCGCGGCCTTCGCCCACCGGCGCGATGGTGCAGCCGGTGCCGCCCGAATATGGCCAGCCCAGCCAGTGGAACCAGGTCCAGGCGCAAATCGGCCAGCCGACCGATAGCTCGATCGCCGGCACGATCAGCCAGTGGCGCGCGCTGCAACAGAGCGATGGGCTGGGCTTTGCGCCCTATGCCAGCTTCATCATGGCCAATCCGGGCTGGCCGGGCGAAGACCGGATGCGCCGCCTGGCCGAAACCGCCATCAATCCCGACAGCTATGCGCCCGCGCAGGTCGTCGCCTTCTTCGCGCAATTCCCGCCGCGCACGCCCGTCGGCCACGCTCGCAACGCGGTGGCGCTGATGCAATTGGGGCGGATGGACGAAGCGCGAATCGCCGCGCGCAACGCCTGGGTCGGCGGCACGCTGCAACCCAGCGACGAAGCGCGGCTGCTCTCGCTGTTCGGCTCGGCCTTCTCGCCTGCCGACCATGATCTGCGCGCCGACATGCTGCTGTGGAATGGCGACGTTGCCGGCGCGATGCGGATGCTGCCCTATGTCAGCGCCGCGCGCCGCCCGGTCTTTTCCGCGCGTATCGCCTTCAAGCGCAAGGCGCCTGAAGCGACCGCGCTGATGCAGTCGGCCGATGCGATGGGCGCGGCCGATGCCAGCTATGTCGCCGACAAGGCGGCCTGGCTGCGCGACAGCGGCAACTGGATCGCCGCGCGTCAATATCTCGCCAATCGCCCTGCCGCCACCTATCGCCCCGGCGATCCGGAAGAATTTTACGAAGTCCTGCTCAATCAGGCGCGCGGCGCTGCCAATGATAGCCAGTGGAGCTTCGCCTGGGGCATCGCCAGCAAGATTGATGACGCCGTGCCGCCGGGTTCCGACGTCAGTGACCAGCCGATCGGCGTGCGCGACGATTATACCAGCCTTGCCTGGCTGGCGGGCACCACCGCCTTCTACAATCTCAATCGTCCCTCGGACGCGGTCGGCATGTTCCGCCGCTATGCCGACGCGGCCAAATCGCCCCAGACCCGGTCGAAGGGCTATTATTGGGCCGGCCGCGCCGCCCTCTCCGCCGGCGACAGCGCCAGCGCGAACAGCTATTTCGCCCAGGCCGCCAATTATGGCGACCAGTTTTACGGCCAGCTCGCGCTCGAACGGCTCGGCCGTCCGGTGCCCGCGCCCGCCACGGTCGAACGGCCGGTGCCGATCTCGGCGGCCGAACGCGCGGCGTTCAACAACCGCTCGGTCGTGCGCGCGGTCAAGGCGCTGGGGCAGATGGGCTATTGGGCCGACCAGAGCAAATTCGCCCGCGCCATCGCCAATAATGCCGACAGCGACACCGATCATTTCCTCGCCGCTGAACTGGCCCAGCAGATCAATCGCCCGGACATGAGCGTGATGGTCGGCCGGCGCGCCGTCTCCAGCGGCCTCACCGGCTATGGCGACAGTGCCTTTCCCCGCGTGCCAGTGCCCAGCCAGGCGCAATATAACTGGACCATGGTTCATGCCATCGCCCGGCAGGAAAGCCAGTTCGACAAGCAGATCGTCAGCCATGCCGGCGCGCGCGGCCTGATGCAGCTGATGCCCGGCACTGCGCGCGAACAGGCGGGCAAGCTTGGCATGAGCTACAATCCCGCCTCCCTCAATGATCCTAGCTACAACATCATGCTGGGGTCGGGCTATTTTCAGCGCATGCTCGATTATTATGGCGGCAGCTATCCGCTCGCGGTGGCCGCCTATAATGCCGGGCCGGGCAATGTGAACAAATGGATTCGCGCCAATGGCGACCCGCGCCTGCCGGGGTCAGACATTCTGCGCTGGATCGAGAATATCCCGATCTACGAGACGAAAAATTACGTCCAGCGTGTGCTCGAAAACGCTGTCGTCTATGAAGCGATGAACCCGGAACGCGCCAAATTCCGCGGCAGCAACGCGGTGCTCAGCCGCTATCTGGGCAAGCAGACGCCGGGCTGACCCCCTTACGCGGAGTCGGGACGCCCGTCTCGACTTCGCTCCGCCCGAACGGCTAGGAAGGGTCGGCCATGGCCACCCCTTATCCCAATTATATCACACCCGAAGGCTTCGCGAAGCTGCGCGCGGACTATGACCATCTGCTCGGCGTCGAACGCCCCAGCATCGTCGAGGTGGTCAGCTGGGCGGCGGGCAATGGCGACCGCAGCGAAAATGGCGACTATCTCTACGGCCGCAAGCGGATGCGCGAAATCGACGGGCAGTTGAAGCGCCTGTCGAAGAAGATGAAGGATGCCAAGGTCGTCGATCCCCGGCAGCAGCCGGACAAGAGCCGTGTCTATTTCGGCGCGACCGTCACCATCGCGGATGAAGACGACAATCATCGCACCGTCACCCTTGTCGGCAATGACGAAACCGATGTCGATGCTGGCCGCATCGGCTGGGGATCGCCCATCGCCCGCGCCCTGCGCGGCGCGGCGGTCGGCGATTTGCGTCGCGTCATGCTGCCGGCGGGCGAACGTGAATATGAGGTAATGGCGATCCGCTATCCTGATTGAAAAAGCGCCATTTTCGCGCGCTCATGCTCTTTGGCGAAAGAGCATCCATTGACTCGCGCCGTTCCTGCGCAGAAATAGAACATAACAGGAACATTTATGGCCGAGTCGATCCCCAGCCTCGCCGCGCTCAGGCGGCATATCGCCTCGCTGGACCGGGCGCCAGCGCGGGATGCGTGCGTCCGCTTCGCCACCGGCCATGGCCCGCTTGACGCCATGCTGGGCGGCGGGCTGGCGCGCGGGCGCGTGCATGAAGTCTTCGGCGCGGGCGGGGAGGAGGGGGCGGCGACCGGCCTTGCGCTGCTTTGGGCGCAACTGGCCGGGGGGAACGCACCTTTGCTGTGGCTGCGCAGCGACGGCGCGGCGCGGATCGGCGGCCTTCCCTATGGCCCCGGCCTCGCCGCGCTAGGCCTTGATCCTGCGCGCCTGTTGCTGGGGGCGATGCCCGATGACGCCATGCTGCTGCGCGCGGCGGTCGATGCGCTGCGCTGCGCCGCGTTGGGCGGGCTGGTGATGGAATTGCGCGGCCGGGCGCCCTTGCTCGACTTGACCGCCAGCCGCCGGCTGGCGCTTGCGGCCGAAGCATCGGGCGTCACCGCGCTGCTGCTGCGTATCGACGGAGCGCCGGTGCCCAGCGCGGCGGACACGCGCTGGCAGGTGGCGGCCGCCCCGTCCGCGCCGCTGCCCGGCAATGCGCCGGGACATAGCGCCTTTGACCTCACCCTGCTGCGTCGCCGGGCGGGACCGGACGGGCAGGCGTGGCGGCTGGTGTGGGACACAGAAAGACGATGTTTTGGAGGTGTGGGCGATGAACGCCATGGCGATGGAGGGGATCGGGCAGACGCTGCCGCGCCGTTATCTGGCGCTGGGCTTCCCCTTCCTGCCGATCGATCGGCTGCGGGTCGCGCGGCCTGATCTCTGGGCCGCGGGTGAAGGGCCGGCGGTGGTGGTGGACATGGTCCGCGGCGCGATGCGGCTGGGGTGCATCGACGCCGACGGGCTGGCGATCGGCCTGATGCCGGGCATGACTCTGGCCGACGCGCGCGCGCGCGAACCGGATCTGCGCGTTTTCGAAACCGATCCCCATGCCGATCAGGACTGGCTGGAGCGGCTGTGCGACGGTTGCACCCGTTATACGCCCAATGCCGCGCCCGATGGCATTGACGGGCTGATGCTCGACATCAGCGGCTGCGGCCATTTATGGGGCGGCGACGACGCGCTGGCGGCGGATGCTGTGGAACGGCTGGAGCGGCACGGGTTGCGCGTCCGCCATGCCCTTGCCTCCAGTCCGGAAGCGGCGCATGCGCTCGCTCGCTTCCCCGGTCCCCCCGCGCCGGACGAGGACGCCGCCGTCCGTCGTCTGCCGGTCGAGGCGCTGGGGCTGGACC
>NZ_DJDV01000069.1:0-44468 GCF_002431195.1 Sphingobium sp. UBA5915
GAAGCGGCGCGCAAGGGCGGCAATCTGCGCCTCCCCTCGCGCGCTCAGCAGCGCTTCGCCCGGCAGGAACAGGTCGGCGGCGCGGATCTCCACGCCATCGGCCATCGGCCGGCCGCCAAATTGCCGGCTGACCTGCGCCAGCATCGCATCGCGCCGCGATCCGCTCGCCTGCAACAGCACGAAGAAGGCAAGCAGCAACAGCAGCAGATCGGCAAAGCTGATTGCCCAGCGATTGCGCCGCACAAGGGGGAGTGGGGGCGCGCTCATGCCACTTCGCGCATGGCCGCGCGGCGCAACGGCGCATTTTCGCGCCGCGCGATCACCAGCATCCGGTCCGCCGCCTCCCGCTGCCAGGCCAGTTCCCGCTCCGACAGGTCGGCAAGGCGCGCGGCGATGGGCGCTGCGATGATGTTGGCGATGACGACGCCATAGAAAGTGGTGAGCAGCGCCAGCGCCATTGACGGCCCCAGCGCGGCGGGATCATCCATCGCCGCGAACATGCCGATCAGGCCCAATATCGTGCCCGCCATGCCCAGCGCTGGCGCGGCATCCGCCACCGACAGCCAGACGCGATGCGCCGCGCCATGACGCTGCGCCCGGTCAGCGAGCGCCTGCGTCGCCCACAGCGCGAATTGTTCGGTGCGGTCGCAATTGGCCAGCTTGTGCGCGGCCTGCGTCAGGAAGGGATGAGCGGTCTTCACCCGGTCGGTGCAGGACAGTCCGCGCAGCTGCGCGACATGGTCGATCTGAAGCAGGGCGGCGCGCGCGGCGTCCTGATCGCGCAGAGGATTGGCGCGCAGCAACGGCGCCAGTGCTCCGATCGCGCGCCCGCAAGCGGCAAGGCCGTTCTGGAACAGCGCCACCAGCGCAATCCCGCCCAGCATCGCCAGCAGCGTTGCCGGATCGAACAAATGGCTGAAAATCGCGAGCATGCGCCGTGTCGTCCCCATCGTTCATCGGCGGCCGGCAACGCCCTGCCGCCGACCGGCAAATACTTGCCGCCCTTGCCGTCTCGCCTGCGAAAAGCCCGTATTCCCCAGCTTTGCCGCCTTGCCGATGCGTCACCCACGCAAATTGGCACGGCTCTTGCTGATCACAGGCTGGATCACCCGCAGGCGATGCCATCAGGCTTCAGAACGGCGGGTGAAGGATAAACTTTAGAGCGAATTTTTGAGCATGTCGGTCGAAGACAATCTGTTCGGGATCCATGGAAAGGCGCTGGCGCTTCGCTCGCAGCGCCTGTCCCTGCTCGCGTCCAACATCGCCAATGCCTCCACGCCTGGTTACAAGGCGCGCGACATCGACTTTGAAGCCGCGCTCAAGGAAGCGACGGCGCAATCGTCGGGCGCGACCTCCACCGACATGGGCAAGGCGGTCGAAGACGCCATGGGCTATCGCGTGCCGCTTCAGCCCAGCCTTGACGGCAATACGGTCGAACTCAGCACCGAACAGACGCTGTTTGCCGAAAACGCCGTCAAATATCGCACGACCCTCTCCTTCCTCGAGGGCCGGATCAACACCATCAACCGTGCGCTGAAGGGAGAATGAGCATGAGCGGCAATGGCGCCATGAACATCTTCGACATCGCCGGCCGCGCCATGAGCGCGCAGCTGGTGCGTCTCAACACGACCGCGTCCAACATGGCGAATGCCGGCAATGTCACCGGCAGCGCGCAGGACGCCTATCGCGCGATCAAGCCAGTCTTCACGTCCGTCACGGACAGCCCGGGCGTGTCGACGGTCAAGGTTTCGGACGTCGTTACCACCAAGGCCGAGCCGACCAAGCGCCACGACCCCAATCATCCGCTGGCCGACGCCAATGGCGATGTGTGGGAAGCGGCGGTCGACAGCAATGCCGAGCTGGTCGACATGATCGAGACCGCCCGCATGTACCAGAACAACGTCCAGGTGCTCAACACCGCCAAATCCCTGATGCTCGAAACCATAAGGATCGGCAAATGACGAGCGTTTCCACCGTCACCGACAGCGCGGGGCTTTCGGTCTATAATCCCAACGCGAAAGTCGGCACCGGCAACGCGACGATGGATCAGGCGAGCTTCCTGAAGCTGTTGACCGCGCAGATGCAATATCAGGACCCGTTCGAACCGGTCGATAATGCCGAGATGGTGTCGCAGATGGCGACCATCACCAATTCCAGCGGCATCGCCGAGATGAACGCCAATCTGGCATCGATCAAGCAGGAGCTGACCGGCACGCGCCTGGGCGATGCGGCAAGCTGGATCGGCAAATCGATGCTGGTCCAGAGCAATGTCGCCGTGCCCGACGCCAGCGGCTATTATGCCGGGCAGGTCAGCTTCGCCGACGCCACCAACGGCGCGACCGTCGACCTGGTCGATGGCAGCGGCAATGTCGTTAAGACCATTGACTTAGGGTCGCAGCAGGCAGGCGACGTCACCTTCTACTGGGATGGCAAGGACGACATGGGCGAAACCGTGTCCACCGACGCCCTGCAAGTGAAGGTCAACGGCGCCACCCCCAGCAAGGTCGCGACCTGGGCCACCATCGCCGCCGTCCAGTCACCCGCGGACGGTTCCTCTTCCAAACTGATCACCGCGCTCGGCAGCTACAGCCCGTCCGACGCGCTGAGCCTGATGTAATTCTTAACCCCATCCTTTTCACCCAAGGAGCAACGCCATGTCCTTCTATGTTTCGCTTTCCGGTCTCAAGGGCGCGCAGGCCGACCTGTCCGCCATTTCCAACAATGTCGCCAACGTGAACTCGACTGCCTTCAAGAAGAGCAAGGCGCAGTTCGGCGATATCTTCGCCGCCTCGCCGATGCAGACGACGCATCAGGTCGCGGGTCAGGGCGTGCGCGTGCAGGGCATCACCCAGCAGTTCACGCAGGGCACGATCGAAACCACTGACAAGACGCTGGACCTTGCCATCACTGGCGAAGGCTTCTTCACCGTGAAGGGCGAGGATGGCACGATCAGCTACACCCGCAACGGCGCCTTTTCGGTCGATAATGACCGCTTCGCCGTCGACACCACCGGTTCGCGCATTCAGGTGTTCGCCGTCGATCCTGAAACCGGCGACCTCACCACCCCGCCGACGAGCGCCACGGGTCCGGGCGACCTCACCGACCTGCAAATCCCGACCACCTATAATAACGAAGCCGACGGCGCGCAGCTGACCAGCGTCGGCGTGTCGAAGGAAGGGCTTGTCTCGGCCATTTACGCCGATGGCAGCACCGTTTACCTGGGCCAGGTCGCGATGGCGTCCTTCAACAGCCTGGAAGGGCTGCGCCAGCAGGGCGACGCGCACTGGACCTCCACCGTGGAGAGCGGCAACCCGATCCTGGGCACCGCCAATCAGGGCATGTTCGGTTCGGTCAATTCCGGATCGCTGGAACGCTCCAACGTCGACATCACCGACGAACTGGTCCAGCTGATCGCTGCCCAGCGCAATTTCCAGGCGAACAGCAAGGCGATCGAGGCGGCCAATACGCTGACCACCACCATCGTCAACATCCGCACCTAAGCGGTTTAGGCGCGGGATCAGGAGGAACAGCCCATGGACCGGCTCGTCAACACGGCACTGACGGCGATGCGCGGCGCGATGGCGCGGCAGGCGTCGATCGCGAACAACCTCGCCAATGCCAACACCGTTGGCTTTCGCGCGGAAATCGCCAATGCCGAAACGCGCTGGATCCAGGGCGAAAGCTTCGACACCCGCGCCCAGGCCTCCGAACAGGTGATCGCCGCCGACATGGCGCAAGGCGCGGTCACCGAAACGGGCAATCCGCTCGACGTGGCGCTGGACGGGGACGCACTGCTCACCGTCCAGGCCACCGACGGCAGCGAAGCCTATACGCGCCGCGGCGACCTCAAGGTTTCCGACAGCGGCCTGCTGACCACCGGCGACGGCCTGCCCGTGCTGGGCGAAGGCGGCCCGGTGATCCTGCCACAGATGGACAGCGTCTCCATCGCCAAGGATGGCAGCATCTGGGGCGTGCCGCAGGGCGGCGATCCGGCCAACCCGCAGCAGGTAGACAAGCTCAAGCTGGTCAATGCGGCCGGCTCCAGCATCGCCAAGGGCAATGACGGCCTGTTCCGCGAAGTCAATGGCGGCGCCCTGCCCTCCGATCCGCTCGCCACCGTGACATCGGGATCGCTGGAAGGATCGAACGTCAATTCGACCCAGGCGCTGATCGACATGATCGAGGCCAGCCGCGCCTGGGAAACGCAGGTCAAGATGATCGACACCGCCAAACAGCTGGACGATGGCGGCGCGTCGCTGATGCGCCTCGACGGCTAAACCCTATGGTTAATATTGGCACGCCTCTTGCTTTGATGCGTGCATGAGCGGTCCGAGTGAGGATCGCATAACCGACTGAGCGGTCCGCGCGAGGATCGCGCCACGGAGAATGCACGATGAGCAACGCCGCCCTTCATGTCGCCCGCACCGGCCTTGACGCGCAGAACACGAAGATGCGCGTCATCGCCAACAACCTGGCGAACGTCAACACGACCGGGTTCAAGAAGGACCGCGCCGATTTCGAGACGCTGGCCTATCAGCAGATCGTGCAGGCCGGCGCCAATTCCGACGCGGAAAACAAGTTCGCCACCGGGCTGAACCTGGGATCGGGCGTGGCGCTCCAAGGCACCAGCAAGATCAATACGCAGGGCACGCTGACCCAGACCAGCAATGCGCTGGACATGGCGATCGAAGGGTCGGGCTATTTCCAGGTGCAGCAGCCCGACGGCTCCATCGCCTATTCGCGCGCGGGCAATTTCAGCGTCACCGCCGAAGGCACGATCGTCACCGGCGACGGCCTGCCGCTGATCCCCCAGATCACCGTGCCGCAGGGCGCGACATCGGTGTCGATCGGCAATGACGGCACCGTGTCCGCGACCTTGCAGGGCGAAAGCGAACCCAGCCAGCTTGGCCAGATCGAACTGGCCAGCTTCATGAATCCGTCGGGCCTGCAATCGATCGGCGGCAATCTGCTGGTCGAAACCGCCGCCAGCGGCACGCCGCAGGTCGGCGTCGCTGGGCTGGAAGGGCGCGGGGTCATCCGGTCGGGCTATCTGGAAACCTCCAACGTCAACATCGTCGAGGAACTGGTCGACATGATCGAGACGCAGCGCGCCTATGAGGTGAACAGCAAGATGATCAAGGCGACCGACGAAATGCTCCAGTACGTCAACCAGAATATCTGAGCTGTGACGATGCGCATCTCCTTCGCCCTTGTCGCCGCCGTTTCCGTGCTTGCCCTTGCCGCATCGCCCGCCGATGCGCGCAAGAAGAAGCGCGAGGTGGAGCGCGAATATTTCGCGCCGACCGTCATCGCCCAGCCGGCCGCGCCTGCGGCCAACGGCTCCATCTTCCAGACGTCGGTCGGCTATACGCCGCTGACCAGCGGCGCGCGCGCCACCACCGTCGGCGACATCATCACCATCGTGCTGGTCGAACGCACCCAGGCGTCCAAGAGCAACAGCGCCGACACCAGCCGCAGCGGCTCCTTCGGGCTGACGCCGCCAAGCACCGGCGTGCTTTCCAAGCTCTTTTCGCCCAGCGATGTCGCCATGGGCGGCAATAACGGCTTCACCGGCAAGGGCGCGGCGACCCAGTCGAACGCGCTGTCGGGCGAAATCACCGTCACCATCGCGCAGGTCTATCCCAATGGCACCATGCTGGTGAAGGGTGAGAAGGCGTTGACGCTCAATCGCGGCGACGAATTCATCCAGATCAGCGGCCTCGTCCGCCAGGCCGACATCAGCCCGGACAACCGCATCGCCTCCACCCGCGTCGCCGACGCCAAGATCATCTACAAGGGCAAGGGCGAGATCGCCAATGCCAGCCGCCAGGGCTGGCTCCAGCGTTTCTTCTCCGCGATCAGCCCCTTCTGATGGAGAGCCAAGTGAGCGTTTTCCACCGCCTCTTTCCGATGGTCGCGCTGTTCGCCGCCTTCGCCCTCGTCACGCCCGCCCATGCCGAGCGGATCAAGGATCTGGGCACGTTCCAGGGCGTGCGCCCCAACCAGCTGACCGGCTACGGCATCGTCGTGGGCCTGGCTGGCACGGGCGACGACAGCATCGAATATGCAACGCAGGGCATGAAAGGCGTCGTGTCGCGCTTTGGCCTGACGCTGCCGCAGGGCGTCAACCCGGCGCTTAAGAACGCCGCCGCCGTGCTGGTGACGGCCGACCTGCCCGCCTTTTCCAAGCCCGGCCAGCGGCTGGACGTTACCGTGTCGGCGCTGGGCAAGGCCAAGTCGCTGCGCGGCGGCACGCTGATCATGACCCCGCTGCGCGGCGCGGACAATGAAATCTACGCCATGGCGCAGGGCAACCTCGCCGTCGGCGGCCTTGGCGTATCGGGCGCCGATGGCAGCCAGGTGTCGGTCAACATCCCCTCGGCCGGGCGCATCCCCAGCGGGGCGACAGTCGAGCGCGCGGTTGCGACCGGTTTCGATACCGCCCCCACCCTGACCTTCAACCTCGCCGAAGCGGACCTGACCACCGCTCTGCGCGTGGCCGATGGCATCAACCGTGCCTTTGGCGACAATCGGGCGAGCGCGGTCGACGCCGTATCAGTGACGATCGCCGCCGCGCCGGGCGCGGAGCAGCGCATCATGATGATGGGCATGATCGAAAATATCGAGGTCGCGCCCGCCGACGCCCCGGCCCGCGTCATCGTTAACGCGCGCACCGGCACGGTCGTCATCAACGGCGCGGTCAAGATCCATCCGGCCGCCGTCGCCCACGGAAAACTGACGGTCAGCGTCAATGAATCGCCGCGCGTCGTCCAGCCCGCGCCCTTCAGCCAGGGGCGCACCGCGGTCGAACCGTCGAGCAACATCAGCATCGACGAACAGAAAAAACCGATGGTCAATTTTAAAGGTGGGGCGTCGCTGGCCGATATAGTGAAGGCGGTCAACGCCATCGGGGCATCCCCGGCGGACATGGTCGCGATCCTCGAAGCCTTGAAACAGGCGGGCGCGATGAAAGCCGATCTGGTGGTGCTGTGATGCAGGTAACGACAACTTCCCCGACGGCAGAGGCCGGGTCCGGCGCAGGCGGCGCAAACCGCGCCGCGCTGGACAAGGTCGCACAGCAGTTCGAAGCGGTGTTCCTGCGCCAGATGATCGGCGCGATGCGCTCGGCCAGCCTGGCCGAGGGCATCACCGATTCCAGCGCCACCCAGCAATTTCAGGACATGGCCGACGCGCGCACCGCCGACGCCATGGCGAGCAAGGGCGCGATGGGTATCGCCGACCTGCTGATCAAGCAGTTCGGCGCGCGCGTCACCGCCACACCTGCCGCTGCGACTGACGGCGCGGCCGGGACGCCGGGCGCATGAGCGACCTTTTCATCATCGGGTCGTCGGGGACCAAGGCCTATCGCACCGCGATGGCCGCCATTTCCGAAAATATCGCCAATGCCGGCACCGACGGCTATGCCCGGCGCACGGTGACGACGGCGGAATCGGGCGCATCGACCTCCACCATGTCGCTCTACATCGCCAAGGCCAATTTCGGCGGCACGCAGGTGATGGGCGTCGATCGCGCGAGCGATCCCTATCTCGACGCGACTGTACGCACGACCGGCATGAACCTGGGCAGCGCGACGGCGCGGCTGCGCTGGCTGACTGACGCAGAAACCGCGATGAACGACAGCAGCACCGGCGTAGGCCAGCTGATGACCAGCATGTTCCAGAATATGGAAAAGCTGGCCGCTAGCCCTGGCGACACGTCACTGCGCGTCACCACGCTCGACAGCATCAGTCGCGTGGCGCAATCGTTCAACCAGACTGCGGCCGACCTCAAAAATGTGTCGGACGGCATCGCGACAGAAGCCACCGCCTCGGTCCAGACGATCAACCGTTCGCTGTCCGCGCTCGCCAATATCAACAACAGCCTGCTGCGCGCGCAGCCGGGCACATCCGCTTATGCGCAGTTGCTCGACAGCCGCGACGCCGCCTTGCAGGACCTGTCGGAAAATCTGAACGTCACGATCAGCTTCGGCGCGCATGACAGCGCCGAAATCAGCTTCGCCGGGCAGACGTTGGTCAGCGGCAACAGCGCCGCCAGCCTGTCGGTCGCGGCCAATGGCGATGGCTCGCTGGCGCTCAGCCTGAGCGACGGCACCGCGCTCAGCGCGCCCGCCAACGGCACGCTGGGCGGCCTGTTTTCCGCCGCGCAGACCGTCACCGAACGCCGCGCCAGCCTCGACACGCTGGCAGAACAGTTTGTGACCGACGTCAATGCCTGGCATGCGCAGGGCCTGACCGATGCGGGCGACGCGGGCGTTCCGCTGCTATCCTATGGCGGCGGCGCGGCCAATGTCGCGGCACTCGTCACCGATCCCGCGCTGCTGGCGCTCAAATCCGCCGACGGCACGCTCAACGGCAATTTGCTGACCGTCACCTCCACCCTGCGCGGCAATGGCAGCGTCGAACAGGCCTGGACCTCGCTGGTCGCCACCCACGCCAACCTGCTGGGCGCGACCCAGGCGGAATTTGACACCACCACCAACCGCAGCGACCAGGCCGTCGCCGCGCGCGAAGCGGTAAGCGGCGTCGATCTCGACATGGAAGCGGCCGACCTGCTGCGCCTGCAACAGGCCTATTCGGGCTGCGCCAAAATCCTGCAGATCGCCAAGGAAACCATCGATTCCATCCTCAACATCATCTGACCGGCAAAGGGCTGACTCATGGTAGGCATCACCAACAAGATCATGCTCGCCGAAATGCGCCGGCAGCAGAAATTGTCGCAAAGCATCGTCGACGGGCAGACCGCCATTTCGACCGGCATCACGCTCAACAAGCCGTCCGACAATGCGCTCGCCTGGGTCCAGGTGTCCGACATCGGCCGCGCGCAGGCGCAGCAGGCCGCCTGGCAGGCCAATGTCAGCTATGGCACGACCCGCGCCGCCACCGCCGAATCCAACCTGTCGGAAATCAACAGTCTCCTCACCCGCGCGCAGGAACTGGTGACGTCGGCCCGTAACGGCTCGCTCAACGACACCAGCCGCGCCGCCATCGTCGAGGAACTGGGCACGATCCGCACCACGATCGACGAAATGCTCAACCAGACCGACTATCAGGGCACGCCGGTGTTCGATGATGGGCAAAGCACGCTTGTCCCGGTCAGCCGGGGCCTCAACCTCGCCGTCGTCGGCACGAGGCAGGAAGTGTCCGAAGGCATCGACGTCAACGGCGCGCCCATGTCGATCAACGATGTCCTCTCCGCCAGCATCAGCGCGATCCAAAGCGGCGTCGACGCCGACATCGCCACCTCGCTCGACGGGGTCAAGGCGGCGCAGGCGCACATCACCGTCGAGCAAGCGAAGCAGGGCGTGCGCAGCGACCGGCTGGAAGTCATCGGCGACCGGCTGACCGATGTCGACATCGACCTCACCGAACGGCGGGCGGACCTGGAATCCACCGATCTTCAGCAAGTCATCTCGCGCCTTCAATCCCAGCTTCTGCAACTGGAAGCGGCGCAGTCCGCCTATGCGCGGATCAACCAGAAGACGCTGTTCGACATCATTGGCTGACGGCCGGGTAAAAAGCCGCCCTTGTCCTAAAGCGGATGCTAACCAGTCCGTATTAACCAGAAAGGGACCGGCGCACTGGCGCTGACGCAGCCACCGCCGCACAGGCGCTACTTTCGGGGATAATCATGTTCGCAATCATCGGCCTTGTCGTGCTTCTGGGCATGGTGTTCGGCGGCTTCATCTTCACCGGCGGCGATATCGGCCCGGTGCTCCACGCGCTTCCGCACGAAATGCTGATCATCGGCGGCGCGGCGGTCGGCGCGCTCATCATCGGCAATTCGGGGGCGGACTTGAAAGCGCTGGGCGGCGGCCTTGCCAAGGTGTTCAAGGGCCCCGCCTACAAGAAGCAGGATTTCCTCGACTGCATCTTCCTCGTCAGCAAGCTGATGAAGACGCTGCGGGTCGAAGGGCCGGTCGCACTCGAACCCCATATCGAGGATCCGGGCACCTCCCCGATTTTCGCCGAATATCCCAAGTTGATGAAGGACAAGACGCTCATCCACCTCATCAGCGACACGCTGCGGCTGGTGGTCGTCTCGTCGGGCACGCTTGATCCCCATGCGGTGGAGGAGGTGATGGACAACAGCCTCAAGACCCATCACCATGAAGCCCTCAAGCCCGCCGACAATCTTCAGGGCCTGGCCGACGCGCTGCCGGCGCTGGGCATCGTCGCGGCGGTGCTGGGCGTGGTCAAGACCATGGGCTCGATCGACCAGCCGCCTTCGGTGCTGGGCGCGATGATCGGCTCGGCGCTGGTCGGCACTTTCCTGGGCGTGCTGCTCGCCTATGGCATGGTCAACCCCTTCGCCAATCGCTGCCGCACGGTGATCGAGCAGGACGGGGCGATCTATCATGTGGTGAAGCAGATCATCATCGCCTCGCTGCACGGCCACCCGCAACCGCTGGTGATCGAAGCCGCGCGCTCCAGCCTCATCCACGCCAACCAGCCCGGCTTTGCCGAGGTGTTCGACGGCATGCGGAACAAATAAGCCATGGCCGAGAAAAAGCGCGGCGCGAACGAGCCTGAACCAAGGCCGGTCATCGTCAAGAAAATCATCGTCGAAGGACATGGCGGTCATCATGGCGGCGCGTGGAAGGTCGCCTATGCCGACTTCGTGACGGCGATGATGGCCTTCTTCCTGCTGATGTGGTTGCTGGGCGCGACCACCGAAAAGCAGCGCAAGGCGCTGGCCGACTATTTCACGCCCACGCTGGTGGAACTCAAGATGGCATCGGCCGGGTCGACCGGGCTGATGGGCGGCGACAGCCTGACGGGGAAGGATAATTATCCGACCACCGGGGGCGTCGGCAACCTGTCCATCACCATCCCGCGCGACGCCACCGGCACCAAGGACCAGGGCGGCAAGGCGATGCGCGCCGCCGACCGGCAGAAGTTCGAATCGATCAAGAAGGATCTGGAAGCGCGGATGAACCGCAAGGGCCTGTCGCGCCTGCGCAAGAATGTCCGCTTCACCGAAACCCGCGAGGGGCTGCGCATTGACCTCATCGACGAAGCCGATTTCGCGATGTTCGCCATGGGCACCGACCGGCTCGTCCCCGAAGCGCGCGCGCTGGTGGGCGAAGTGGCGAGCGTGCTCAAGACCATGCCCAATGACCTCATCGTGCGCGGCCATACCGATGCCCTGCCCTATGCGTCGGGCAAGGCGATGAACAATTGGCGCCTGTCTTCGGCCCGCGCGGAATCGACGCGCCAGGCGCTGGCCGACAGCGGCATCGGCAACCCGCGCTTCGCCCGGATCGAAGGCGTCGCCGACCGCGAACCCTTCGTGAAGGACAATCGCTACGACCCGCGCAACCGGCGCATGTCGATCATCCTGGGCTGGAGCCGCGGCGGTGGCGGGGATAGCGCCGACGAGGACACAGACGCGCAAACCCGCGCGGCGATCAAGGAACGCGACGATCCCCGCCGCGTCGCGCAGGAAGAGGCGCGCAAGCTCGACATGGGCGGCACCGCCCTCCCCGTCGGCGTCGACCTGCTCAACCCCGCCGCGCCCGGCACATCGAGCAAGCCGGGCAAGCATTGAGGCACGGGAAACGGAATTTGCGCGCGTGACGCACCGGTCAGGTCAGTTTGAACCGGGCGGCGCGTGATCATCGCATGGGTTGCGAACAGTCTCTCGCCATCGTCACCCCCGCATCCATCGTCATCCCCGCGAACGCGGGGATCCATCTCCCGGCACTGCACACGGCATGACATCGGGAGATGGGCTCCCGCCGTCGCGGGAATGACGGGGATTAGTGGTTAGCTGCCGTTCGCTTATTGTGAGAAGATATGTTTGGAATTAGAAGGGATGGTGAACCAACGTTTTGACCCGCCCTCGTTCGACGACCCGCATCAGGAAGCTGTGTTCTGGCGCGGGGTGCTCGTGCATCATTATGCGATCGTCGAGTTCAAGATATCGGACCTGATAATTCGCACGTTTTTTAGCGCAGACTATCAGCATCTTCCAAAGAAGATGAGCTACCCATGGAGCAAGCGATTAAAACAGCTTGGCCACATACTTGATGCTCCGGGACCACTGTCAGCCTATTCCGTCCAGTGCCGAAACCTGATCGGACAAATCGGTCTTATTGAAAAAGATAGGCATCTATTCGTTCATGGTCTGATGAGAATGCACGAGGCTAGTCATGAGCCGGTCGCGCATTTCGAATGCTATGATGCTCAAAACAGTTGTCTCAACGAAAATCGATATCGCTTGTCGGAGGTGCGCTACATCGCGCAAGAAACTGGTTCCGCCGCTGAAGCACTTTCGGACCTGATTGATGAGATGATTTCGTCTACACAACTGCTGCCCATCCCGTTGGGTAAACACGAGGCTCGGCAGCGAAACGTACGGGAATTTTAATCGAACAGTTACCGTCCGCCGGTTTGGCTCATAAGTGCGCTCCGACGACGGCTATGTCCGCAACGGGGCGACATACGACCTTCAAATTTATCCGAAGAGGGGCAATCATGCGCGGGCGTAAGAGCGACATGAAATGCGACCAACCGACAATGGTTGATAATGCATCCGCTAGTCCGGCAGCCTCCGCACATAAGGGGGTAGAAACCCTACCCACCCAATGCGCCACCCAGCCCGCCATGCCGGGCTTGACCCGGTATCCCGCTCTTCCTCGCACAGATGCCCGCAAACAAAAGGACCCACGCGGTCACGGACAAAGTGCGCCGCCCAGCGCGCCCTCGCTCAATGCACGAAGCGCGCCACCACGTCGCGATAGGAGCGGCTGACCTTCACCTGCGCGCCGCTTTCCAGCACCAGGAAACATTCGCCATTGGTGTGGGGCTTGACCTGCCGCACCTGGCTTAAGTTAACGATCGTGGAGCGGTGGACACGCTGGAAATTGCGCGGGTCGAGCCGCTTTTCCAAGTCCTTCATCGTTTCGCGCAGAATCAGCGAATTGTCGGCGGTGTAGATGCACATATAGTCGCCGGCCGCGTCGATGCGCTCGATCGAATCCACATCGACGCGGAAAATCTGGCCGCGATCCTTGATGTTGATGAGCTTTTCAAAGCGATTGGACGCAGGCGCGCCATCCTCGCTCGCGGCGAAATCGGTCATCGCCTGGGGCGCGACCTCAGCCAGCACCTCACGCAGCTTTTCGACTTCCTGCCCCTGCCGCTTTTCGGTCAGGCGCTGGCGCACGCGGTCGAGCGCGTCAGCCAGGCGCCCTTCCTCCACCGGCTTCATCAGATAATCGACCGCCTGCGCCTCGAACGCGCGGATCGCATGGTCGCTATAGGCGGTGACGAAGATGAACAGCGGCGGTTCGACCTCCATCATGCCCTGGACGACGGAAAAGCCGTCAAAGCCGGGCATCTGGATATCGAGGAACACAAGGTCGGGTTTGTGCGTCTTGATGGCGCGGATGGCTTCGCGGCCGTTGGTGCAGGTTTCGACGATTTCGACATCCTCATGCGCTTGCAGACGCAGGGCCAGGCCCTGAATGGCCAGGCTTTCGTCGTCGACGAGGATTGTTCTGATGGTCATGCGGCGACTTTCGATCTTTCATCCATGTTAAGCGGAATTTCGATGATGACCGAAAATCCGCCCGGCGTGGAACGCGTTTCAAAGCGCTGTCGTTCCCCGAAGGCCTGAATTAACCGGTCCCGGATGTTCGGCAGGCCAACACCTGTTCCCTCGCTCATGGGAATGTGCGGCTTGATGGCGCCATCGTTCAATCCCGGCCCGGTGTCCGATACGATGATCCGGACATTATCCCCGGCAGGTTGCGCCGTGACCGTGATATCGGCCCCCTCTTCCTTGGGCGTGACCGCATATTTGATCGCGTTTTCGACCAGCGGCTGCAACAGCAGCGATGGCAGGCGCGCATGCGACACGGCGGGATCGATCACGAAGGCCGGGCGCAGCCGCTCCTCGAAGCGCATCTTCTCGATCTCCAGATACAGCTTGAGCGTCTCCACCTCCTGCGCGATCGTCACCTGCGCGGTCGGTTCGTTGATCAGCGTGTAGCGCAGGAAGGACGACAGGCGCGACAGCATCGCATTGGCCCTGTCGGTTTGCTTCAAAAGCACCAGCGTCGATATGCTGTTGAGCGTATTGAACAGGAAATGGGGATTGAGCTGATAGCGCAGCATCGCCAGCTGTGCGCTCGACGCCTGGGTTTCCAGGCGCGTAAGCTGGTCCGCCTGCTCCTCCACCGTCAGATAGAAATTGATCGCATAATAGAGCGCGGACCATGCGCCGATCAGCGTCACCGACAGATAGAAGGCGCCCAGGAACAGCTGCACGCCCGCCGTGTCGCCGCTACGGTTCTGGGTGGAAAAGACCCAGGCGTCGATGAACGCCACCAGCGCCGCGGCCAGCACCACGGTCAGGATCGACACGCCCCAGGTGACGATCGGCCGTTGCTTGAGCAGATAACGGAACGCCACCGCTATCAGCAGCGTCACCGAATAGCCTGTGACCGTGGAGATCAGCACCGGGATCAGGCTGGAAAAGGATTGCCCGTTCGCGATGGTCGACGAACCCCGCAGCAGGAACGCGCCGGCCCATCCCAGCGATTGCAGGTTCCAGAAGGCGCGGTTCTTGTCAGCGAAAAAGGGCTGGGGCTGGATGCGGGTCACGGACATGGGACCCATGCCTATGCCATTATCGCCCGGTCGGGAAGCCGGCTCACGCAGCGGCAGCCGGTTCCTCAGCCATGGGCGTCACTTCGTCGGGACACAGCCACACCAGGTCGGCCAGTTCCAGCGTGCGTCCATCCTGCGCCTGAATCGCGATGGGGCGGATCGGCTGCCCGTCGCGCTTGTCGGCCAGCACCTGGCACGCCTGCGTCCCGCAGCCCCAGCGTTCGCCCCACTGGCGCAGCGCCACCATGGCGGGGGCCAGATCCTGCCCCTTTGGCGTCAGGCGATATTCCACCTTGCGCCGGTCACATTGCATCGGCTGGCGCACCAATATGCCGTTTTCCACCAGCCGGGCGAGCCGGTTGGCCAGGATGTTGCGGGCGATGCCCAGAGTCGACTGGAATTCCTCGAAATGGCGGATGCCCGACAGCGCGCCGCGCAGGATGAGGAAGGACCAGCGCTCTCCCATCATCTCCAGCGCGCTGGGCAGCGCGCATTGTTCCAGATCCTGTGCCAGATTATGTTTCATCTGTCCCACATATAGCGCAAAGCAACACCCGTTGCAAAATCGCCACCTTATTATCGCAACATGGCGTTTTTTTGTTGCACGACAAGAGGGTTCCAACACAATCGGCGGCGATGCTGCGTCAATATGAACTTGTCGAACGGGTAAAGCGCTACGATCCGGAAGCGGACGAGGCGATGATCAACCGCGCCTATGTCTTTTCGGTCCAGAAGCACGGCTCCCAGAAGCGCGCCAGCGGCGACCCCTATTTCAGCCACCCGATCGAGGTCGCGGGCATCCTCACCGATTTCAACCTGGACGATCAGACCATCGTCACCGCCCTCCTCCACGACACGATCGAGGATACGCTCGTCACCTATGACGAGATCGAGAGCGCCTTTGGCCCCGACGTCGCCCGCATGGTCGATGGCGTGACCAAGCTTTCCAAGATCGAGGCCATGTCCGAAAATGAGCGGGCGGCCGAAAATCTGCGCAAGTTCCTGCTCGCCATGTCCGACGATATTCGCGTGCTGCTGGTCAAGCTTGCCGATCGCCTGCACAATATGCGCACGCTGCACTTCATCAAGAATGAGGCCAAGCGCCGCCGCATCGCGCGCGAAACCATGGATATCTACGCCCCGCTGGCCGAGCGGATCGGCATGTACGACTTCATGCGCGAAATGCAGCTGCTCGCCTTTCGCGAGCTGGAGCCGGAGGCCTATGACAGCATCACCCGCCGCCTGGAGCATCTGAAGGAAGGCGGCCATGACAAGGTCGATCGCATCGGCGCGGAGCTGCAATTGCTGCTGGGCGGCAACGACCTGTCCGTCACCGTGTCGGGCCGCGAGAAGCACCCCTATTCCATCTGGCGCAAGATGCAGGAGCGCCACATCAGCTTTGAACAGCTGACCGATGTCATGGCGTTCCGCGTCATCACCGACAGCCCGGCCGATTGCTACCGCGCGCTCGGCATCATCCACCAGACCTTCAAGATGGTGCCCGGTCGCTTCAAGGATTATATCTCCACGCCCAAGCGCAACGGCTATCGCTCGCTCCACACCACCGTCATCCATCAGGACAATGCCCGCATAGAGGTGCAGATTCGCAGCCGCGCGATGCACAGCGACGCCGAACTCGGCCTTGCCGCCCATTGGGCCTACAAGCAGAAGGGCGACGCGACCGATCATCACGCCGCCTGGCTGCGCGACCTGGTCGAAATCCTCGAACAAAGCCAGGACGCGGACGAGCTGCTCGAACATACCCGCATGGCGATGTATCAGGACCGCATCTTCGCCTTCACCCCCAAGGGCGAACTGCACCAACTGCCCAAGGGCTCGACCCCGGTCGACTTCGCCTATGCCGTCCACACCAGCCTGGGCAACCAGACCGTGGGAGCCAAGGTCAACGGCCGCGTCGTGCCGCTGCGCACCTCCCTCGACAATGGCGACCAGGTCGAAATATTGAAGTCGGAGGGGCAGGAGCCGCAGCCCGGCTGGCTCTCCTTCGCCATCACGGGCAAGGCGCGCGCCGCCATCCGCCGCTTCATCCGCCAGAAACAGCGCGGGGAAGAAATCAAGCTGGGTGAGAAACTTTATGAGGAAATCATCGGCCGCTTCCCTGCCGACCTTGCCAGCGAACTGGGCGACAAGGCGCTCAATGCCGCGCTCAAGCGGTTGAAGCTGGAGGATCGCGCGGCGCTGATGGTCGCCATCGCCACCCACCGCGTGCTCGACCATGAAGTGATGGAGGCGCTGGTCCCCGGCTCCACCAGCGCGCAGGGGATGGAGGAAGCCCATCCGCGCCAGCATGAGCCCGTGTCGATCCGGGGCCTCACCCCCGGCATCGCCTATAATCTGGGCGATTGCTGCCACCCGGTGCCCGGCGACCGCATCGTGGGCGTGCGCCGCACCGGCGAACCGATCGAGGTCCACACCATCGACTGCCGGTCGCTGGAGGTGGAGCAGGATGACGACTGGGTCGATTTGAGCTGGGACAGCAAGTCCAAGGGTGGCACCGCCCGCCTCTCCGTCATCGTCAAGAACCAGCCCGGCGCGCTCGCCGCCGTCGCCAACGTGTTCGGCGCGACCAAGGCGAACATCCTCAACCTCCAGCTCGTTAACCGCGAAGGCCCCTTCCACACCGACGTCATCGACCTGGAAGTGGCCGACGCCCAGCATCTGATGCGGATCTTGTCGGCGCTACGGGCGATCGATGTGGTGGTGCAGGCGGATCGGGTTTGAGGGGGGAGTGGCCGCTGTGCGCCACTTTCTGCCAGTCAGTTAAGCTCTCGCATGTCCGTAAAGCAGACGCAATCTTGGGGTACTATCCTTATGCGCATTGCCGTTACGTCGCTATTCTATTGATTTCGCTCCACAGGGCCTTGTGCGTAACTCCGTCCTCACCGTCGTCACCGAAGCGGGACGGGCGCCCGATAATCTCCGCTAAGCCTATCGAATCTATAAGGATATGGCCCGCCTGACTGCTCATGCGAATGCTCCCCGCTTGATAGCCCGAATGCGCGATAAAACAGGAAATGATGGGAGAACCAGAGCTTCGAAACCAAGATGGAAGGAGCGGAATGAGTTCAGCTTTGTTATTTTTGATTGATCCTATCAAGTCATTGAAAGACTGAATTTTCTCTCGCGCGACTGGGTGACTGTATTTTTTAGATTGGCCCACAATCCGAACACCGCGCGCTCCTGACACGAAAAGGGGACTTTTTGTGAAGGCGGGAACCAAAGCCAGAAAGTCCATGCCAAATTCGTCACCTTTGGGAGTTACATGGACCTTAGAGGCCCCAAGGGACTTCATTGCGTACGCGCTGGCAATCTCATATGATCTGTCATCCAGTCCATGCAGCCAGCGCGCAACAGAGGCGCGGCAATTTAGTCTTTGCCGGTGCTTGCGCCCCATTTGGTGAGAGCGAGCCCAACTGAGCTTTAAATCCTTGATCGATGAGACGTCAAAGGTCTTCAACCCACCAGCAGCAATCAGCTTGTCCTGCTTTGAGAATATATCAGTAAACAGCGATCTTCTAAATTTCGAAATGTACTCTTCGTCAGACAGGGTAGGCGTGATCCCGTAATCAGAATACGTCAGCCGACAGATTGCCTCCACGGAGAATATTCCGTCGCGCGGCTTCAACCGAAGGATTGCTTCTACGATGTCGGCTCGGGTCGACATACTAAGCGTTAGTCAGCTTTTTCAATCCATCATGAACCGCGTGTATAGCATCCAATTTCTCGAAAAGATTGCTGCGTCTTTCTTCACTTGAAAGAACAGAAAAAGGCGTGTTTTGAATCAGTTTTAGAGTCTCATCAACGTATTTGAAAAGTCTCTCGGCGATGTCCTTTTCATCTTCGAAGCTTTTTTCGAGTTCAATTAGGATTGCTCGACTATAAACGCTCTCGATGTCTGCGCCTGACCGAAACTCCATCCACTCTTTTGGCGCTTTAGTGATTAGGTATGACAAGTGCCTGAGATCGTCGCGTTTGCTAACGCGTCGACGGTTCCATGCCCCGGATAGTTCAGCGGCGGTCGGCTCTTTCTCCGGCCCGGATTCTTCCTCCGATGATTCTTGCTCGACTGGAAAAAACCATGAGACAAACTCATTGAGATTTGCTTGGTCAAGAAATTCCTTTTTCGCATCATCCCAGTTCAGCCAGTCTTTTAGCGAAATACTGCTGCGCCCGAAGATTTCTTGGAAGTATGGATACATTCTTTCATCAATGTAGTTGCCGTATTCAGTTTCGTTTTTTGCTTGGCGAAAAGCATAGAAGCCGCGCACCCACTGGGCAGCACCAAAAGGAGACAAACCAAATCGCTTGCCGACATCTGTAAAGCTGAGACCGCCTCTGTCCATTTCATCGACAAGCAGCTTCGCCTTGTTGAATGCCGGCCATTCTGAAATGCCGGAAATGTGCCGGAGACCCTGGAATATCCAGGCGACCTCATTTTTATCTTCTGCTCCTGTATATTCCAGGCAGGGAATGCTGGTGAGAGTGGCCATTATGTCCGGCGCCAGCGTTTCACCCGCATCGGAATGACCATTGATCTGCTTCGCAGCGCAGATCCGCCGATTGCCTTCTAAAACAATATATTTTTTATAGTCGACCCGCCGCACCACGACACGATCTATTGGTAGAAAGCCGTTAGCTTCAATCACCAGCTGCAATTTTTTTACGTCATGATGCGCCATTAGGCGATTTGCGGCTTCCTGCTGAGCTTCGGCAGAGACTGCGATATCATCTGGGATGAAAGTCCAGTCGCTGCCTACAAAACGAGGGTTGTTCGGGTCGAGGAAAAGATGGGCCAGTGGTATATCAATGGGTTCGAGAAACGGTGCCAGAGCGTCCATTATAAGCCTCATCTGTATGTCAGGGCTTCATTAGGCTCAGTTGAAAATGCGACGCAACCCTGTTGTCGTAAATCAAGTGGCCCAAGGGCAGCTATGCTGTGTTCGCCCCTCGAAACCTGACATTCCGCAACCGGCCACACCCTCCTATTCCCCTTCCAAAATAGGAGTTTCTCTGGTCTATCCTTGTCGATGGACCGGCCCGCCGCCTTGCCCCTTTTTCTCCCGCCGCGCGCGCCCGCATGCCCCGCAGACAGGTGTCGCTTCGTGGTCGCCTTGTGGTCGCTTCATGGTCGCGTCACTTCTGGTGTTTCCCTGTTTTGCGTCGACAAAGCCCGACGACACTGTGAACTTCGTAGGAAAAATTTCGCCGCCCCCTTTCGGCGCACGCGTCCCACTACCCGCCCCCGCGCCAGATTTGGCGTGACATTGCCGGCCGCTTTCGCTAAGGGCGCACCCGCAGGCCATGGCAGCGATGCCGTCGGCCTTCCGTCCGAGACAGTCGGTGAAGGGAATATGCCCTTCTTAATGCCCGGCCTAGACGGGGAAAAGCTCTTTACCGGACGGGCGCTTGCCCGATTCGGGTCTGCCTGTTCCTTTTGGGGGTCCAGGCCGGTTGATCTCTCCCCTTCGGACTTTGTGCCCCGTGCGCCCACCCGGCGTGCGGGTTTTGAGCCGTCCTGGCGCGGGCCTTCACCGGCGCTGCGCGGGACATGAAGTGGAGTAATGGCATGGATCGTAATCAGAAAGCTGAGGTCGTTTCCGCGCTGAACGCAGAGCTGGCAGAAGTTGGCGTGGTCGTCGTGACCCGCAACCTCGGCATGACCGTCGCCCAGTCGACCGTCCTGCGCCAGAAGATGCGCGACGCCGGTGCGTCCTACAAGGTTACGAAGAACCGCCTCGCCCGCATCGCCCTTGATGGCACCGCCTATACCGCGCTGAGCGACATGCTCACCGGTCCGGTCGGCCTCGCCACCTCGGTCGATCCGGTCGCCGCCGCCAAGGTTGCGATCGATTTCGCCAAGACCAACGACAAGCTTGAGATCGTTGGCGGCGCGATGGGCGAAGTGCTGCTCGATGCGGAGGGCGTCAAGGCGCTCGCATCGATGCCGTCGCTGGATGAACTGCGTGCAAAGCTGGTCGGCCTTCTGGTCGCGCCCGCTACCAAGCTCGCAACCGTCACCCAGGCGCCGGCCGCGCAGCTCGCGCGTGTCTTCAACGCCTATGCGGAGAAGGAAGCGGCATAAGCCGTTCGCCCTCCGATTTTTTGACCCAAATCTGACGGGGCGCATCGCCCCAAATAAGGAACTGAACACATGGCAGACATCAACGCTCTGGTCGACCAGCTTTCGGCCCTCACCGTCCTCGAAGCCGCCGAGCTGTCCAAGGCTCTGGAAGAAAAGTGGGGCGTTTCGGCCGCCGCCGCTGTTGCCGTTGCCGGCCCCGCCGCTGGCGCCCCGGCCGCTGCCGCTGAAGAAGTGAAGGACGAATTCGACGTCGTCCTGACCGGCGACGGTGGCAAAAAGATCAACGTCATCAAGGAAGTCCGCGCCATCACGGGCCTGGGCCTGACCGAAGCCAAGGCGCTGGTCGAAGGCGCGCCCAAGGCCGTCAAGGAAGGCGTGAACAAGGAAGAAGCCGAAAAGCTCAAGAAGCAGCTGGAAGAAGCCGGCGCGACCGTCGAGCTGAAGTAATCGGCCAGGCGTTCGCGAGGGGGCATTCCTCCTTGCGGACGCGCCGATCCGGCCTTTTTGGCTGGGGCAAAAAGGGGCGGCGCCATCACGGCGCTGCCCTTTTCGCTGTCATGGGGCGCGCGATTCGCATGTTCCCTTCCCGCCCCGCCTCCCTTATCCTGGCGCGGCCCATGTCCGCCTCCTCCGCCCTCATCGACCGCTGGCGCGCCCATCTCGCCCTCGACCGCCGCCGCTCGGTCCACACCGTCCGCGCCTATCAGGCCACCGCCGAAAGGCTGGTCGCCTTCCTGGAACAGCATCGGGGCGAGGCGGTGACGCAGGCGATGCTGGCGACCCTTGAGCAGGCCGATCTGCGCGCCTTCCTCACCAGCCGGCGCATGGATGGCATCGGCAACCTCTCCGCCGCCCGCGAGCTTTCGGCGGTCCGCGGTTTCCTTCGGTTCGTCGGCGGTGAGGATGCCAGGCCGCCCCGGCTCAAGGGACCAAGGGTGAAGCGCGGCCTCCCCCGCCCCATTTCCCCCGACGAAGCCCTGGCGCTCGCTGCCGACATCGCCGAAACCGCCCGCGAAGGCTGGATCGGCGCCCGTGACTGGGCGGTGCTGCTGCTGCTCTACGGCGCGGGGCTGCGGATTGGCGAGGCGATGGGCCTCACTGGCGCCGTCTGGCCGCTGGGCGATACGCTGCGCGTCACCGGCAAGCGCGGCAAGACCCGGCTCGTCCCCCTGCTGCCGCAACTGCGCGCCGCCATCGAAAGCTACGTCGCTGCCTGCCCGTATCCGCTGGAGCGCGACGCCCCGCTGTTTCGCGGCGCGCGCGGCGGCCCGCTCTCCCCAGCATTGATCCGCCGCGCCGTACAAGGCGCGCGCGGACGCCTCGCCCTGTCAGAGCGCACCACGCCCCACGCCCTGCGCCACAGCTTCGCCACGCATCTGCTGGGTCGCGGCGCGGATTTGCGCAGCCTGCAGGAACTGCTCGGCCACGCCAGCTTGTCGTCCACGCAGATCTATACGCAGGTCGACGCCGCCCATCTGCTCGACATCTACCGCAACGCCCATCCCCGCGCCTGACCCCGTCAGCCGCGCGGCCGCCAGGTCGCCAGACGCCAAAGATAGAAGATCACGGCACCGATCACGCATACCGTCGCCGCCGGCCCCAGATAGCGGTCGATATCCTGGAAATGCCGCCCCAGCGCAAAGCCGGCATAGGCTAGGATGATGTTCCAGATCAGCGCCCCACCCGCCGTCCACAACAGGAAGCGGATATGGCCCATGCGAAACAGGCCGGCGGGCAGGGATATCATCGTGCGGAACGCCGGCAGGAAGCGGAAGACGAAGACGACGATCTGGCCATATTTGCCGAACAGGCGATCCAGCGCCTCGACATCGCGCCATTCCAGCGTCGCCCAGCGGCCATAACGATCGACCAGCGGCTTCAACCGCTCGAACCCCAACATATGCCCGACCAGATACCAGAAATAATTGCCGATCGTCGTGCCAATCGTCCCGGCCAGCAGCAGCCACTCCATCGCCATCCGCCCCTGCCCGACGCGGATGCCGCCAATGCCCATGATGAGTTCGGACGGAATGGGCGGGAAGACATTTTCCAGCACCATTAGCAAACCGATGCCCCAATAACCGCCCGCATCGATCAGGCGCAGAACCCAGTCGGTCATGTCAGCGGCTCATTGTTTGGGAAAGGATCACGGCGGCTTAACGCGCCAACCGCTGGTCCGTTCAGTCTGCCGCTCGCGCCGCCAGCCGCGCGTCGATCGCATCCCAGATCATGCCGCCGGTGTCGGTGCCGTCGAACGCCTCGATCGATACGATGCCGGTGGGCGAGGTGACGTTGATTTCGGTCAGCCACTCGCCCCCGATCACGTCGATGCCCACAAACAGCAGCCCGCGCGCCTTGAGCTCCGGCCCAAGAGCCGCGCAGATTTCCCGCTCCTTGTTCGTGAGTTCGGTCTTGGCCGCCGATCCCCCAACCGCCAGGTTCGACCGGATTTCGCCCTTGCCCGGTATGCGGTTGACCGCGCCCATCACCTCGCCATCGACCAGCACGATGCGCTTGTCCCCTTGCGCGACGCCTGGGATGAAGGCCTGCACCATGAAGGGTTCAACCCACTTTTCCTTGAACAGTTCGACCAGCGAGGACAGGTTTGCGCCATTCGCGCCGACATGGAATACGGCCACGCCGCCATTGCCGTAAAGCGGCTTCACCACGATCTCCCCATGTTCGGCCAGGAAGCTTTTTACTTCTGCCAAGTCCCGGGTGATCATGGTGGGTGGCATGAAGCGCGCATAATCGAGCACGAACAGCTTTTCGGGCGCATCGCGCACGCTGGCCGGATCATTGACCACCAGAGTTTCGGCCTGCACCCGCTCCAGCAAATGGGTCGCGGTGATGTAGCTCAGGTCAAAGGGCGGGTCCTGCCGCATCAGCACGACATCGACGTCGCGGCCCAGATCCAGCGTTTCCCAGTCGCCCAAAGCGAAATGATCCCCGGCAACCTTCTGCACCTTCACCGGACGCGCCTTCGCAAGCACCCGGCCGTCGCGATAGGTCAGGTCGGGCGCGAGATAGTGATAGAGTTTGTGCCCGCGCGCCTGCCCCGACAGCATGATGTGAAAGGTCGAATCGCCGGCGATGTTGATGCCCTCCATCGGGTCCATCTGCACCGCGACGGTCAGGGGATTAAACTCAATCATTTCCGAACACCTTCCACTCAGGAGAACAGGACGCGCCGGGCGGCCGTCACCCCCCATGCCAGACATTGGCCAGATGGCGTGGCGGTCGGCCCGGCGCAAGAAGGATCACGTCTATTCGCATGTCGTCACCCGGCTTCGCCAAGTCGTGCCAGAGGATTTCGGCCGCCGCCGCGACCCGTGCCAGGCGGCGTTCGTCAATCGCCATGTCCAGTTCCGCAGCGGTCGCCCTCGCCTTCACCTCGACAAAGGCGAGCATCGCACCGCGCCGCGCCACCAGATCCACTTCGCCCGCGCGCGTCCGCATACGGCGGCCGACGATCTGCCACCCTTTGAGCCGCAGCCACCAGGCGGCGATGCGCTCCCCCTGTCGCCCGCGCTGTTCGGCCTGGGCGCGGCTCATCCCTTGAGGTCCATCGCCCGATCATAGAGGGTCCGGCGGTCCAGCCCGAACTTCTTCGCGACCTCGCCAGCGGCTTTCGACACGGGCAGGCGCGTCATTGCCTCCAGCAGGGCGGCGTCGGCATCCTCGGCACTGGCAGGCGGCGCATCTGCGGGTGGACCTACGATGACCACGATTTCGCCCTTGGGCGGCGCGTCGGCGTAGCGCATGGACAGGGCGGTAAGCGTGCCCGTCGCCGTTTCTTCGAATGTCTTGCTGATTTCCCTACTGACGGCAGCATCCCGATCACCCAGATGCGCGGCCATGGCCGACAGGCTGTCGGACAGGCGTGGCCCGCTTTCATAGAAGACCAGCGTCGCGCGGAGCGCCGCCACTTCGTCCAGCGCGTCGCCGCGCGCCTTGGCCTTGGACGGGAGGAAGCCCATGAAAAGAAAGCGATCGGTCGGCAGTCCCGACAAGGTGAGGGCCGCGATCACCGCGCTGGGGCCGGGCAGCGTCGTCACCTTGCGTCCCGCCGCCCGCGCGTCCCGCACCAGCTTATACCCCGGATCGGAAATGAGCGGGGTCCCCGCATCCGACAGCAGCGCCACCGATTCGCTCGCCATCCGGTCGATCAGACGCTGGCGCACATGGTCGGCGCTGTGGTCGTGATAGGGCAGCATCGGCCGGTCGGACCCGGCATGACGCAGCAGGCGGGCGCTGACCCGCGTATCTTCGACCGCGACCACGTCAGCCCGCCGCAATATCTCGGCCGCGCGCGGGGTCAGGTCTCCAAGGTTGCCGATCGGCCCCGCGACGATGTAAAGCCCGGGCTTCAGCCCAGAAAGTTCAGTTTCCATAAGGACGCCAGATGACAGAGACGGATGCCCCCCGGCAAGCGAACATCTTCGCTTCGATGAAGCGCGGTGCGCGCGTCGCCTTCATGGGCGCGGCCCTGTTCCTGGCCGCCTGTCAGTCGATCGTGCCCAAGGGACCGGCCCCCACCACACCCACCGCGCCCACGCGGCCGACCACGCCCGAAGTCGTCCAGGGCCTGCCCACCGACACCGCCCGCCACCGCGTGGCGCTGCTCGTGCCGATGAGTGGCGCCAATGCAGGCGTAGGGCAATCGATCGCCAACGCTACAACGCTGGCGTTGCTCGATACCAAGACCGACAAAGTGCGCATCACCACCTATGACACCGCGCTGGGCGCGGCGGCCGCGGTGAACAAGGCGCTGGCCGATGGCAACCGCCTGATCCTGGGGCCGTTGCTGGCGGAAGACGCGCGGGTCGTCGGGCCGATCGCGGCGCGGGCCAACGTGCCGGTCATCAGCTTTTCCAATGACAGCAGCGTCGCCGGCAATGGCGTCTATATCATGGGCTACAACCCCAACCAGTCGATCGAGCGAGTGGTCGACTTCGCCAAGTCAAAGGGCCTCAGTCAGTTCGGCGCGCTGGTGCCGCGCGGCACCTATGGCGAGCGAGCCGGCAACGCGATGCTGCGCGCGGTCGAACAGGCGGGCGGCACGGTCGTGTCGATGCAGACTTTCGACCGGTCTGCGGGATCGATCGCCGCGGCGGTCAAGGCTTTGCAGGCGTCCTCCAGCTATGACGCGCTGCTGATCGCCGATTCCGGGCGCGTCGCGTTGCAGGTTGCGCCGATCCTGCGCAAGAATGGCGGCGGCAGCGCGCGATTGCTGGGCACGGAATTGTGGAATGCGGAGCCATCGCTCGCCAGCAATCCGGCGCTGCGCGGTGCATGGTTCGCCAGCGTGTCGGATGGCCTCTATCGCCAACTCGTCGCCAAATATCGCGCCCGTTATGGATCAGCTCCGTTCCGCCTGTCGTCGCTGGGCTATGATGCGGTGTTGCTGACAGTGCGAATTGCGCAGCAGTGGAACGCCGGCGCGCCCTTCCCCGCCGCCCGGCTGCGCGACGCGGGAGGATTTTCCGGTATCGACGGCGCATTCCGCTTCACCCGCACGGGGGTCGCCGAACGGGCGCTGGAAGTGTCGGAAGTCGGCGCGGGCAATTTCACTGTCATCGATCCGGCCCCGCGCAGTTTTGGCGAGTGAATTGCAGCTGGCGGCTTGCGCGCTTCCGATACGTTTCCGGCTATATGCCAGCCCTGACCGGAAAGAGTTGACCCCATGTCGCTGACCGTCCGCATCCTCATTGCCCTGGTCGCTGGGCTGGTCTGTGGCATCGCCATCGCCGAATGGGGCGGCGCCTGGGACGCCGCGATCGTCGGCGTGGCGCAACCGATTGGCAAGGCGTGGCTTGGCGGATTGCAGATGCCGCTCATCCCGCTCATCTTCGCTCTGTTGGTGACAGGCATTGCGCAGGCAGCGACCACAGCGCGCAACAATGGCCTCGCTGGGCGGGCGATCGGCCTGTTTGCAATTCTGCTGGTCGGGGCGGCAAGCGTCGCAGCACTGACCGGGCCGCTTCTTCTGACGCTCTGGCCAGTCCCGGAAGGCGCGGTCGGCGCGCTGGTTGGCGCGGGACCAGTGAGCGAGGTCCCGGACGTGCGGCCGTCGGCCGAGTGGCTGCTGGGCTTCATTCCCGTCAATCCGCTCAAGTCGGCAGCCGATGGGCAAGTGGTGGCGATCGTGTTGTTCGCGTTGATATTCGGCTTTGCGGTGACCCGGATCGCGGCGGAACGGCGCGCGCAGCTGACTGGCTTTTTCCAGGCACTGGCCGACGCGCTGCTCGTGGTGGTGAACTGGGTCTTGTGGCTCGCCCCGCTGGGCGTGTTCGCGCTGGCACTGGTCGCGGGCGCGCGATCGGGCCTCGCCACCGCCGGAGCATTGTTGCACTATATCCTGTTCATCGTGGCCTTGTGCCTGCTGGTGACGCTGCTCGTCTATCCACTCGCGGTCCTGCTTGGCCGAATCGGCGTCGGCCGTTTCGCCCGCGCTGTCTTCCCGGCCCAGGCCATCGCCTTTTCCACGCAAAGCTCGATCGCGTCCCTGCCCGCGATGATTCAGGCAAGCGACGGCGCGCTGGCGGTGCGGGAAACGAGCCGGTCCATCGTCCTGCCGCTGGCGATTTCCCTGTTTCGTATCACCAGCCCGCCCGCAAATCTGGGTGTCGCTCTCTATGTCGCCGCCATGAATGGCATCGACCTGGGTGCGACACAATTGATCTTGGGTGTTCTGGTGGCGGCAGTGGTCAGCCTGGCGGCGGTTGGCTTGCCGAGCCAGATCACCTTCTTCACGACCACCGGCCCCATCTGCCTTGCCATGGGCGTGCCCGTCGAGGCACTGCCTCTCTTGCTGGCGGTCGAGACGGTGCCCGACATCTTCCGCACTGTCGGCAATGTCACCGCCGACATGGGCGTTGCACGCATCCTGGACCAGCGCGCTGCCGACTGACGGGCACTTGTCAGGGCGTGCGACGCACGCTGAGGATCTTGACGGGTGTTTCGAGCATCTGGCCTTTCATGACGCCTTCGCCTTTGGTCGGCGATTTAGGCGCGATGAGGATCGCCTTTATTACGTCCAGCCCCTCCACCACATGGGCGAAGACCGCAAATCCCTGATTGTCGCCGGACGCGTCTGGATGAGCGTCCATCGACGGCATCCGCCCCAACACGACGAAAAAGTCGCCGGTCGCGCTGCCCGGCGCATAACGCGCCATTGAGAGCGCCCCTTCATCATGGACCAGACCCGTCTGGCTGGTGGATTCATGCGCAATCGGCGGCAATATGCGCTTGGGGTCATTCTGCGCGCCGCCCTGCACGAAGCCATAATCGGCAGCCCCAACGCCGCGGTAGAAGGCGGTGCCATCAAGCCGCTTCTGATCGACATATTTCAGGAAGTTGGCTGCGGTGACAGGCGCCTTTCCACTGTGCACTGCAATGACAACGGGCCCCTGCTCCGTCAGCATCGTTACCCGCACGTCGGCGGGATCGGCTGGGGGTGCTGATGTCTGCGCAGACGCAGGCGCGATGGACAGGAGGGCGGCGAGGATCAGGGCAAGCTGGCGAATCATACCGATAGCCTAGCCGATCAGGCGCGACGCGCCAGAGGGGCTTTAGCCCTCCAGCAAACGCTGCAATGCACGGACATCGGCATCCATGTCCGGGCTGGTTTCGCGGAGCGCTTCAATCGTCCGCACCGCGTGGATCACGGTGCTGTGATCCCGCCCACCGAAGATACGGCCGATTTCCGGCAACGAACGCGGCGTCATTTTCTTGGCAAGATACATGGCCACCTGACGCGGACGGGCGACGGCCCGGGCGCGGCGCTTGGAGCGCATTTCCGCCGGATCGATCTTGAAATGCGCGGCGCAGGCCTTCTGGATTTCATCCACGGTGATGCGGCGGGCATTGGCGCGCACAGCATCGGCCAGCATCTGCTGGGCGAAGTCCAGATCGATAGCGCGCCCGGTCAACTGGCCATAAGCCACCAGCTTGTTGAAGGCGCCTTCCAGTTCGCGCACGTTCGACCGGATCGAGCGGGCGAGGAAATCGATCACCATGTCGGGGACGGTCGTATCGCCAGCCAGAGCGCGCTTTGACTGAAGGATGGCGAGGCGAAGGTCGAGGCCGGCGGCGCGAATGTCCGCGACCAGCCCACCGGCCAGGCGCGAGAGGATGCGCGCGTCAATCGCTTCAAGCATTTGCGGCGCGCGATCAGCGGTGACGACGATGCGCGCGCCGCTGTCGATCAGGTCATTGATCGTGTGGAGAAATTCCTCCTGCGTCGATCCTTTGCCCGCGATGAACTGGATATCGTCGATCAGCAACAGGCGCGCGGCCCGCAGCCGCGCCTTGAACGCCATCGTTTCATTGGCGCGCATCGCGTTCACAAATTCCATCATGAAGCGTTCGGCCGACATATAGAGGACCGGGGCCGTGGGCGAATGCGCGGAGAAGGCCGCTGCGATGCCGTGCAGCAAGTGGGTCTTGCCCTGCCCCGTGCCGCCATGGATGAACAGCGGCGTAAAGCGCGGCTGCGCTTCGCCCGCCATCGCCTGCGCCGCGGACCAGGCCAGGCGGTTGGTGTCGCCTACGACAAAATCGTCGAGCCTGTGACGCGGCTGGAAGTTCGACGCCACGATCGCCTCTTCCATCACGGGTTCGGTTTGGATGGACGGCGCGACCTCCAGCAGGCGAGGCCCACAAGCGTCCGGCGCGCGGCGCACACGCACTTCGCGCACCCCGACCCCGGCGCTGCGCCAGGCCATGCGCAAGCGATCGCCAAACTGGCCCGACACGAAATTCGCGCTGAAGTCAGTGGCGACCAGCAGGTCGAGAGTCTGCGATTCGGGGCAATAGTCGCCAAGACGTGCCGGCTTTAGCCACTGGTCGAACAGGCGCGCGCCGACGTCACGGCGCAGACCGGTCCGGATCACGCTCCAGGCAGAATCCAGGCCGGTGCCAATCTCACTGTCCGTTGCCTGACGTTCCACCAAAGCTGCCCCGACTTTCATACCCTAAGCGACCCCCGAGATCAGTCAGAACGGCGCAAGAATAGCTATTCGGAAAAGCCATTGCTTTTCCGATCATCATGCATCGTCTGACCTAATGACGACCGCCTCAAAAACGATTCGAGCGGCGGCCGGAGGAGCAAAATAGACAGGCGCGCTTCGCCGGATCAAGGCCGGAACACTTCAAAAAAATGAAATAAAGCCGTTGACTCGGCAAAGCCGCAGAAAAGGCCAACTTGGCATTTTATCACGATATTTCAGTTATTTATTTAGTCACAATCCTGCCGAATCCGGTCGAATCGCAGGATTTGCGCGTGTCTAGCCAATGACAACAATGTGACGTAAAAACGAAAGGCCCGCTCCGGCCATCCGGAGCGGGCTCTGATGTTCGTTATTCCCTTGCGGGGGGTGTCAGGCGATCGCGCTAACGGCCTTGGTCAGGCGGCCGAACTTGCGAGCGGCGGTGTTCTTGTGCAGCACGCCACGTGCAACGCCACGCGCCAGTTCAGGCTGAACGGTCTGCAACGCGGTGGTGGCGGCGTCCTTGTCGCCAGCAACGATGGCGGCTTCCACCTTTTTCACCAGGGTGCGGATCCGGCTGATGCGGGCGCCATTAATTGCGGCGCGACGCTCGTTGCGACGGATGCGCTTCTTGGCTTGCGGCGTATTGGCCATTCTATTCCTCGGTTCTCGTCAAATCTCGGGAAGAGGCCCGCCGAAAATGCCGACATGCCTCGTGAAGGTGCGCCCCTTACAGAGTATCGGGGCAGGCGTCAACGGATTCGGACACGGCTATTTCTGGCATGTGGGGCAATAAAAGGTCGACCGACCGCCATCGACGCGCCGCCGGACCGTGCCGCCGCATGGACAGGGTTCCCCTTCCCTGCCGTAGACGCGCCATTGCTTGGAAAAATAGCCCAGTTCTCCGTCAGGCCGCGCATAATCGCGCAAGGTCGATCCGCCAGCCGTAATGGCGGCGGTCAGCACGGTACGAATCGCCTCCACCAAAAGCGCCAGACGGGCCGCGCCGATTCGCCCTGCAGCGCGAGTGGGGGCGATGCCGGCCATGTTGAGCGCTTCACAAACATAGATGTTGCCGAGACCCGCCACGATGCGCTGGTCCAGCAGCGCCGCCTTGATCGAGGTTGCCCTGCCTTTCAACGCTGTGGCCAGCATTGCCGGCGAAAAATCATCACCCAGGGGCTCGGGTCCCATGCGGGTGAAAGGCGCATAGCCGGTCCAGGCGTCAGCGCGCACCAGATCAAGCGATCCGAACCGACGAGGATCGTTGAGCGAGAGAATCCGGCCCTGATCGGTTTCGACCAGCAGATGATCATGGGCGCCAATCTCCGCCGGATCGATCCGCCAACGCCCCGACATGCCGAGGTGAAAGATCATCATGTCACCCCGGTCGGTTTCGATAAGGCCATATTTGGCGCGCCGCGACAGGCCGGTCACGATGGCGCCCGTCATGCGTTGGCGCAAATCGACCGGAATGGGAAAGCGCAGGTCGGCGCGGCGCGGCTCGACGCGCGTGAGCCGGCTTCCCTGCAAGACTGAGCGCAGGCCCGCCACGGTGGTTTCTACTTCGGGAAGTTCAGGCATGAGCCGTTATGTAGGCGCTAGCGTCCCGCCGCAACAGAGGCGTCCGGAGCAAGATCCGGCCAGCGGGCGATCAGGGCCGCGGTCACGCCATTGGTCCACCCGAAGCCGTCCTGCAGCGGATATTCGCCCCCGCCGCCCGGCTTGCGGTCTTCGACATCATATTTTTCCAGCATCTTGCCGGTTTCACGGAAGGCCGCGTCCACCGTCGATATCCAACGGCGGGCTATGTCTCTGGCAAGCGACGGATGGCCCGCGCGCGCCAGTCCGTCGATCGCCACCCATTGCAGGGGCGCCCAGCCATTGGGGCTGTCCCATTGCTGCCCTGTCGCAAGCCGGGTCGTACGCAGGCCGCCCTCCCCGACGAGCTGATCGCGCGTGAGCCGGGCAACGGCATCGGCCTGGGCTTTGGGGGTCAGGCCGACGAACAGGGGGAAGAGCGTGGCCGCCGACACGATGGGCGTGGCTTGTCGGCTATCCATGTCCCAATCGGCATAGCGTCCCGCATCCGGTAGCCAGAGCCAGCGGTCGATGGCGGCTTTGCGCGCCGCGGCGAATTGATGGAACTGACGCGCGCAACCGGCATCGCCCGCTGTCGCGCATCGTTCGGCAATGGCGCGCTCCAGCCGCCAGAGCAGGCTGTTGAGGTCGACGGGCACGATATGCGTGGTGCGGATCGTAGACAGGCGTTTGGGATCGGCCAGCCAGCGGGAGGAAAAGTCCCAGCCGCTTTCCGCGCCGGCGCGCAGGTCGCGATAGACGTCGCCCCTGGCCCTGTTGCTTTGACGCGCGGTCGCGACATCTTCGGCCCAGCTTTCATCGCGCGGTCCGGGCCGATCATCCCAATAGCGGTTGAGCAGCGCGCCATCGGGCATGCGCACCACGCGGAGGGCGGCCCCTGATTTGGATGCGCGATCGCGACCGCGCATCCAGAAGTCATGTTCGGCGCGCAAGGCGGCCAGGTGACGGGGATCGGTTGGGTTGCTGGCCAGATCGACCATCAGCGAAAGAAAGGGAGGCTGCGACCGCCCCAGATAATATGTGCGGGTGCCGTTGGGGATGAAGCCGTAGCGGGCAATGAGGCTTTCAAAATCGGCGAGCATCGAATCGATCAGGGGTTGCTGCCCATCCGCCTTGAGGCCGAGCATGGTGAAATAGCTGTCCCAATAATAGATTTCGCGAAATCGCCCGCCCGGCACGACATAGGGCGCAGGCAAGGAGAGGGCCGATGAGCCGGCAGGCGGATTGAGCGCCGGCCGGGTGAGCTGCGGCCAGAGAGCGCGGATATGGTCGCGGAGCGTTTGGGCCGGCCGCTCGTCCTGCTCGCCCGGCACGCTGAAATGGCGCAGGACGAACTGGCGCAGGGCCGCGCCCTTTGGCTGTTCCCGCCGATAGGCCTCCACAATGGCGGCAGGGTCGCCTTTTGGTACGGCGTCGACGAAGGTCTTCCCATCCTCGAAGACCCGCTCGCTCTGCACCGCTTCGAACAAGGGACCGTAGATTTGCTGCGGGCTGGGTGGCGGCGCAGCTTGCGCCAGGCAGAGCAGCGCGGCGAGCGCGACGGCGAAGTGGACAGGTCGGCGCATATCGACATTCCCCCATATCGGTCGGTCAGGCGGAGGAATGGATGACGCAGGCGAAACGTTCCGGCCACGGCTGCCTTCGCGCTGGCATGGGACGACAACAGCGGCTAGAGCGAAAGGCATGAGCGAAACAGCATCCTTCGGCTATCGCGACGTCGATGCCGCCGAAAAAGCGGGCATGGTCCGCGCGGTCTTTTCCAATGTCGCAGCCAAATATGACTTGATGAATGACGCCATGTCGGGCGGCGCGCATCGGCTATGGAAGGACCAGTTCGTCCGCCGCGTGAAGCCGCAGGCCGGTGAGGAGATTCTCGACATGGCCGGCGGAACGGGCGACATCGCGTTCCGTATGCACCGCCATGGCGCGCAGGTGACTGTGTCGGACATCAATCCCGAAATGCTGGCCGTCGGGGTCGAGCGCGCGCAGAAGAAGGGATATGAGGGCCTGATCTGGTCGGAGCAGAATGCCGAAGACCTGACCTTTGGCGATCGCGCGTTCGATGCCTACACGATCGCCTTTGGCATCCGCAACGTCACCCATATCGACAAGGCGCTCAAGGAGGCGCACCGGGTACTCAAGTTCGGTGGCCGGTTCTTCTGCCTGGAATTTTCCACGACGACCTGGCCGGGTTTTTCGGACGTCTATGACGTCTATTCGCACAAGCTGGTGCCGCACCTCGGCAAACTGTTCGCCAATGACGCCGACAGCTACCGCTATCTGATCGAATCGATCCGACGCTTCCCGCCCATGCCCAAATTTGAAGCGATGATCCGGGACGCGGGTTTCGTGAACACCAAAGTCGAGCCGATCATGGGCGGGCTGGTGGCGATCCATAGCGGGTGGAAGATCTGACCCGCGCATGACGTCCCACATCACCCATATCTGGCGGCTCCTGAAATGGGGGCGCATCTTGGCGCGGCATGGCGCGCTGCGTGGGATCGAGCGCGATCCGCTGACGCCCGCGCCCGTGCGCCGGCTGGTGCGGATCGCCCGGCTGGGCGCACGTGTGCCCAAGCAGCCCCACTATGCCGACGCGTTTCAGGCGATCGGCCCGGCAGCGATCAAGCTGGGCCAGACACTGGCGACCCGGCCCGATCTGGTCGGTGAGGAAGCGGCCAACGACCTGCTGCGGTTGCAGGACGCCCTGCCCCCCGTGCCGTTCGACACGATCCGCGCCCAGATCGAGCAAAGTTTCGGGCGGCCGCTGGAAGCATTGTACAGCCGGTTCGACGAAGCCCCGGTGGGGGCGGCGTCGATCGCGCAGGTCCATCACGCGCTCACCACCGATGGGCGGGACGTTGCGGTCAAGGTGATCCGCCCCGGCGTCATTGATCAGTTCAACCGCGACATCCAAACCTATGAATGGGCCGCAGCCCATATCGAGCAGCTGGGCGGGGAAGTCGCTCGACTGCGCCCGCGCCTGGTGATCGCCAACCTTAAGCGCTGGACCGCACGCGAATTGGACCTGCGACGCGAAGCGGCGTCGGCGTCGGAACTGGCCGAGGCGATGGAGGCGATGCCAGGCTATCGCATCCCCGCCATCGACTGGGACCGCACGAGTGGCAAGGTCATGACGATGGAGTGGATCGACGGCATCAAGATCGCCGATCGCGCCGCGCTGGTCGCGGCAGGCCACAACATGAAGGATCTGGCCGCCCGCCTGGTCAACGCCTTCCTGCGGCAGGCGATCGCCGAAGGGTTTTTCCACGCGGACATGCATCAGGGCAATTTGTTCGTGACGGCAAGCGGCGAGATCGTCGCGATCGACTTCGGCATCATGGGCCGGATCGACCGGCGCGCGCGCATGTGGCTTGCGGAAATTCTCTACGGCCTCATCACCGGCAACTACAAGCGCGTCGCCGAAATCCATTTCGAGGCGCAATATGTCCCCGCCCATCATAATGTCGCCGAGTTCGCGACGGCGCTGCGTGCAGTGGGCGAGCCGATGCGCGGCAAGGCGGCGAGCGAACTGTCGGTGGGCGGTATGCTGGACGGCCTGTTCGCCATCACCCGCGATTTCGACATGCAGACCCAGCCGCATTTGCTGCTGTTGCAAAAGACCATGGTGATGGTAGAGGGCGTGGCCCATTCGCTCGACCCCGACATCAATATGTGGGAAACGAGCGGCCCCTATGTGAAGGGCTGGCTGCGCGACGAACTTGGGCCGGAGGCCAAGGCGGCCGACACTCTGATCGAGAATTGGCGCACGCTCCAGCGTCTGCCGGGTCTCATTAAACGGATAGAAGACGCCTTTCCCGAAAAGGGCGGCGCCCCGCCCCCTCCCCCGCTGAACGAAGTCAGGCTGATCCGCGTGGGCGGCGGGTGGCGCTACGCGCTGGTGGCGATAGTCGCAGCAGCGGCTGGCGTGGGAGCGACTTTGCTATTATCTTCGTCAGTATGACACGCGAGGAAGCCAGCGCCCGGATTTCGCCTGCTCCACATTGGCACGGCGGCGCATGGGATCGGCGAGTTGCTGGCGCTATGCCGCGCGGACTCGGATAGCCTTTCCGAATGACCCGGCGCGTCCTCCTTATCATTTCCGGCGGGATCGCCGCCTACAAGTCGCTGGAGCTTGTCCGTGCCTTGCGCAAGCGCGGTATCGCTGTGCGGGCGGTGCTTACCAAGAGCGCCGAACAGTTCGTGACGCCGCTGTCGCTGGGCGTGCTGACCGAGGATCAGGTGTATGACGACCTGTTCGACCTGAAGGCCGAGCGCGAGATCGGGCATATCCAGCTCAGCCGTCAGGCCGACCTGGTGGTGGTCGCGCCGGCCACCGCCAATATCCTGGCGAAGATGGCGACCGGCATTGCGGACGACTTGGCGACGACGCTGCTGCTGGCTACCGACAAGCCGGTGCTGGCTGTCCCCGCCATGAATGTGCGCATGTGGCACCATAAGGCGACGCAGCGCAATCTGGCGCAATTGCGGGCCGATGGCGTGCACGTCATGGAACCGGACGACGGCGAAATGGCGTGCGGCGAATATGGCAAGGGGCGGCTGCCCGAGCCCGAGGCCATAGCGGTGGAGGTCGAGCGGCTGCTTGCCTTGCCTTTGCGGGCCGATCCGCTGGCCGGACAGTGCGATTTTACGGGCAATAGGGGATCGCTGGCGGGAAAGCATATCCTGGTCACCGCCGGGCCGACGCATGAGCCGATCGACCCGGTGCGTTACATCGCCAACCGGTCCTCAGGGAAACAGGGTTTCGCCATCGCCGCCGCCGCGGCGCGCGCGGGTGCCCGCGTCACGCTGGTCGCCGGGCCAGTGCAGTTGCCGACGCCGGCAGGCGTGGCCCGGATCGATGTGGAAACGGCGCGCGAGATGCTGTCCGCGGTCGACGCGTCGCTGCCGGCAGACGCCGCCATCATGGTCGCGGCCGTTGCCGACTGGCGCACGGCCGACGCCGCCGGGCAGAAGATCAAGAAGGATGGCTCAGGTCAGCCGGCCCCGCTGGCCCTTGTGGAAAATCCCGACATTCTTGCGACATTGGGGCGTCATGCTCTGCGCCCCAAGCTGCTGGTAGGTTTTGCCGCCGAGACGCAAAAGGTTGCAGACCATGCGCAGGCCAAACTGGCAAAGAAAGGCGCGGACTGGATCGTCGCCAATGACGTGTCCGGCACGCCGGGCGACAGCGTGATGGGCGGCGACGACAATGCGGTGCAGATCGTCAGCGCGCAGGGCATCGAAAGCTGGCCGTGCCTGCCCAAGCAAGTCGTCGCCGACAAACTTATCGAAAAGGTCGCTCATGCCCTCACCCTTTCCGCCGATTGAAATAAGGATCAAGCGCCTGCCCCATGGTGGAGGGCTGCCCCTGCCCGCCTACGCGACCGCGCAGGCCGCCGGCATGGACGTGGTATCGGCCGAGGAACTGGTACTGCCGCCGGGCGGACGCCACGCCGTCGCGACCGGCTTTGCCATGGCGATACCCGAAGGCTATGAGATACAGGCGCGCCCGCGATCGGGTCTGGCGCTGAAACATGGCATCAGCCTGCCGAACACGCCGGGCACGATCGATGCCGATATTCATGACACCCCTCTCTCATGGGTGAACACGGCGAACGCTGGCTGAGCGTTGCGGTCGAGACAGTTGAATTCCGGGAATGTTTCGAATGGGCTGTTTGAGGCGCGACAGAGACAGATCACTTGCCCATCGCTATTTTTACTTATGTTGACACCGACCGGACTGATTCCTAGCTGACGAGGGAACAGTTCGGGAACAGTTGTTTGCCAGTTGCAGAGATCAGAGCGGGGGACCTTCTAAAACCACAAGCCCTGACAAAGCGGATATTCCATTTCCAGCCGACCGCGCTGAATTTGGGCATCCCACGTAAATTCGTTGGCTGCCCCTACGTTACCCGTGGAGGTGAAGCGGGCCGCCTCGTCAACGCCTACATTCAAGCCCGTTGGGCAAAAGCGTGGACGCCATCGATCGGGCGGGCCCAACTTGCTGAGGTTGGGAGCACCCGACCAACACAATTGGACAACTTCCAAGCCGCTGCGTTGAAGCAGAAAGGGCGCCGAGCGCTCCCTCAGAGCATTAATGTCATAGCGCGCCACGTCGATGATTTTGTTGAATGGTGGGAGGCATCGCTGAGTCTCGACGACACCGATGAAGATGTTCACGAGCGGCTGCTCAGAGCGCAAGAGGATCTTCTCGAGGCGTATGGTGATGACATGGGCACCGGGGAATGGTCGAATAGCGGGATCCCTGTCTCCAACACGACAATCAATCATCGCCAAATCAATGCGCTGAATTTTCTCCTTTGGACAAAGTTCGAGGGATTGGCACCAGAGTTCATCGTCTCCGCTACGGAGCGGAAGGTTCGCGTGGCCTCCTTCTCGGGCGCGCCGCTGACAATCTCACGCCCGCAGTTCGCTGTAGTACGTCGCCCAGACCCCAGACGAGTACGACTTCCTGATGGGGATGAACTCCGTGGGCACATTGCGGCTATCTTGGACCCTGCGGCCCAAGTCGGGGCCTTGCTTATCTACGGCTGCGGCTTGAGGCTGAGCGAGGTAATCAATCTTCGCAATGACGCGCTGGTGCAGCAGGGCTCTGGGAACCAGAAATACCTTAGGGTTACCGGAAAGGGCAACAAGACCCGCCTCGTCGAAATTGAACCTTTTCTCATCAAGCAGATCATTGCTTATCAGGATTTTACACGGAGCCTGCGACTGCAGCAGAAATCGACCTTCGGTCATATTCTACTGCTGCGTGAAGATGGCTCACCATTTCCTCCGAAGGCCTTCTATCGCGCATTCAGGAAATCTGGATCGATCTCCCCTCACATGGGGCGGCATTGGTATGCCGTGAATTTTCTGCTGCAAGCTGCAGAATGCCGGCGGAATGCATCTGGTGAATTACCACCTGATCTCAATGTTGAACTGCAAACTGAATTGATCCGCCTCCAGCAGAATCTTGGACATAACCATCTTGCGACCACCGAAATGTACTTGGTCACACTCAGCCAACGCCTCTTTCCTGTTTCCCTCAGCAAGCTGTTCGAAGACAGGCTTTGAGGACTGACTGGAATGATCACGACAAACCAACACGATTATTTCGTCCGCGGCCGATCCAAAGGCAGCAGTACTCGGCCACCAATGGCCTGGGAAGAAGATTGCGGCCACTTCGTTCTTGGCCGGACCGGACGATTAGGGCGTCAAATACTGCCGCGCCCTGTTCTCGGATTAGACCTCATTCTTGGCCTCCGCCGGATCACGAGAGAAAGGCGGATAACGCACGATACGTTTAAAAACTTGGCATCCGATCTTACCCACCTCTTCCTCTTCCTTGACTGGCTCGAAGCAACTAGTGGAAGTGGTCAAGATCCGGTTAGCTCCATTTCGTTCGACGGCGCTGTCGAGGACCTGCCTGGTGCCATTTGGGGCTTGTTCGAAGCTTGGCTCCCCAAGCAGATCGAAGGCGATGTTCTCTCCCGCGTATATTCGCAATGCGCGCGCGTCGCTCGTTCCGCCGCGCAGGAAAAATTCGGTGAACTGCCCGGAAATTTTATCCTTGCTCCGAATCGCTTTCCCCAAAGCAAGGGAAGCAACAACTGGGATCGTACAGACGACATCGATGGAGAAGACGACGACTACAGGATCATAGGCGAGGCCCTTATCGCGTCACTGAAGAGCGCAACCACGCGGATTGCAGAAGGCCGCTATCTCCTACCGGACGAGGCCTCATCTCCTCCTAAAGACGGTGTGCCGACCGCAGTCGAGCATGTCGGAGGGGGCGTAAATGCCGATACGGACGAGTCTCGTGAACGGCGCGTTATCGAGTATGGCCACTTGTGGCGGGAACTAGATTCTAGCCATCGCTTTGCAAAGACTGCCGTTCTTCGAGTGTCTCCGCCAGCCTTCTTCGACAGATACCCAAATAGAGTCATTCAGGACGACTTTCTGTCTCCTGCCCCAGGCGGCCGGACGGATCTTCCGATAGTAGTGGAGTATCGTGCTAAGATCATCTCGGCCGTACTTCAGGGCCCCTTGGCAGTGGGTAACGACGGTGTCGACGCTTCGGGCGTACCGCATCAGGCGCTGACGAGGGACGGTAAGGCACTGGTGAAAGCAGGATGGATAGACCACATATATCATCATCGGAAGAATCAGTATTACTGCGCGAACGATCGAACTAAAGAAGCTCTAGAAAGATGCCACATTTTTCTAGATGGGCTTAAAAGCGGTCGGCTTAGCATGACTGAGCAGCATAAATTACTTCATTTGGCGCTTGCCACAAAGCAAGAGCTGCAGTGTGCATTCGCACTCTTTCTGTTAAGAACCGGCTTCAATGCATCAACTGCTTTAGAGATCGTGCCAGGCAACTGGCATAGACCTCACCCTATTCACGGTGAGAATGGAACTTACGTTGATATCTACGCCGTAAAGAACCGCGCTGCGGGAAAAATCCAAACAGCTCAAAGCAGCACGAACAAGGATTTCACGGCTTTTGATATCATGCGCCGTGTCATCGCATGGACGGAGCCTCTGCGGCTCATGCTCGGAAAGCGCATTCACGTTATCGAAGCGACCATTCGGGACAAGTCTAGCGGACTTAGCGCCCAGGAGCGCATGGCCCTTCGCCAAACTCTGCCTCGGCTTCGTGACCTTCAGAACAGGGCCTGGCTCGTGGTCCAAGATGATGGCTCGATCGCCGAACTGGCAATCGACTGGCCCACTCTCAACGCAGCTCTCGCCACATCCGGCGTCAAGCGCTCAAACGGGGATCCGGTAAAGCTAAGTCAGGGTATGACCCGCCGGGCTTGGGCAATCTTCGCGTACGAGAAGTCCGGGGCCAATCTCATCCTGACGAAGATCGCGCTAGGCCACAGCGATTTCGCCTCCTTGATCACCTATATCGCCAATCAAAAGCGACGGTCTAGGCATCGTCGTGACTGGCTCGATCTGGGCGGAGCACTATTGCGGCAATTCCAGACTGGTCAGTCGACTGCTCCCGATATCATCCGAAGCTTGGTTTCCAGCGGCCGCCTAACGGAGGAAGAGGGTGGCACACTGGCGTCAGGCACCTCCATATTCGCCCAAGGCATGCAGTGCTCGGATCCAACAAAGCCGGATGCCCATATCGACCCATCCCACCGACACGGAGAGATGTGCACTGTGCAGAATTGCTATGATGGGTGCAGTCGGGCTTACCCCACATTTGATACAGCAATCTATGTGGCGCGAGAAATATCCCGGCTTGAGCAGCTCAAATCCTCGATTGATATCATTGCATGGACTGAAAGCGACTATGGGGAGCGGCTCGAGGCAGCCGAAGAAATTTTCAGGCAGTACGCGCCCAAGGTGCAAGCTGATGCCATCAAGGCAGTAAAGGCGCGCCCGCCTCGGCCAATGTTTGGCACCGCCTCCGTAGGCGCCCGAAGGCTAGCTAATCGAGGGATCGTAGCATGAAGATCGACCTCTTTCTGGACTATTGCCATGAGGTATTCCTTCAGGAGGAGGCATTAGCGCTCGATAGACTATCGGACGCAAATCTGGCTATCCCAGAAAACGCAATCATCACCCTACCGACTGCTACACACCCCGGCAGCAAAATGAGCGACGATGATTGGCTGTGGCCAGAAGAATTGATGCCACATCTTCAACCATCCCAACGCAGCATTTGTCATCGCCTACCCTGCGACCTGAGAGCGCTGGGAGGCGATGGACTGCTAAACACGATCAAGCGCTTTCTTGTGCTATCGATGGTGGCGCCGATCAAGAACCCTATTCGCTTGCCTGGACTGAAAGCGAGACAGAGCGTTCTGAACGAGTTTGCTGGCGATATGATTGCTCGTGGAAAGTTTTCTTTTGCGTCACTCAGCGCCACTGATTGGGATGAATTGCTCGATGCAGCGTCGAAGGGGCGTAAAAAGCATACCACTAGACTATTGACGCACCTGCAAGGGCTCGCTGAATATGGGCGCCGAGGCTTCATTGCTGACTACCCTGGACAGTCTCTTCCATCGGCAGGCAATAGTGGAGGCGACGCCTTTATCGCCGATGATATTTCTGATGCCTTCGATGATCACGAGAATTACTCCAATGAAATCGAAGCTCCTCCCAGTGATGTAACATACCTCCCTTTATCTGACAGATACGTCACGGAAATGGGTCGTCGGTGCTACTTCTACCTGAATGAAATCGGTCCCAATCTCGCCACCATTTTCGAAAATCATCCAGATATGGAAGAAAATCGCGCAGAATGGTTTCCTCGCGGACGAAAAGGTGCGCCGAAACCCCAGACTGTACGATTAGCGCGCACCGAGGCGTGGAAACAGAAGCTCGCGGACTTCAAATGGACTAAATCTGATGGGTCGCCGCTCACTGAAATACCATTTACTTGCGATTGTCTAGTGTTCCCGCCGACAAAATGGGACGAGCTTGAACGTCTGATCAGCCGGCACGTTGACTCAATTTTACACATTCTTCTATTGCTGTCCGGAGGACGGAAGAGCGAAGTCCTTTCGCTCAAGCGCTCGGTCGTTTTAAGGGAAGCTGGCACGGTGGACGAGTTTGGCATCGTCGAAGGCCGGACGATGAAACCGTCTCGGACCTCCCTCGGCGATAAACGGAATTGGCCTATACCCGCGCAGGTCGTCGGCTGGCTCAAAACTCAGGCAAAATTGGCGGAAGTGCTAGGGCCGCGTGACAGCGACGGTTTCTGGTGGAGCATGAGCGGAACGAGTGCTGGCGTGGCCCGCATCAGCCCCCACTATCGTTGTACCCAGTTCGCAGAGCGACACGGCCTAGCCCACCTTAACGATGGTACAGCACATCCGCATCGGTACCGAAAAACGATAGCCCGACTCGCCTTGCTGGCTCTCACCGGCGCTCCTATGCTGGTCATGGAAATGTTCGGTCACTCCGACATTATGACGACCATGCGCTATCTGTTGGCGGACCCGGGTATTCTCGCGGACTTGCGTGAAATGCTCGGCGAGCGTCGAGTCGAAGTCGCCCTCAACATTGTCGAGGATCTCGACCGGAGTGCCGGACCTGCATCGGCCACCCTCCGGTCCCAACGAGACCGCTTCTTTGACGAGCTGAACATCCCTTTCAACGAACGGGCCCAACGCGTTACCCTCATGCAGTTCGTGACCGCGAAGCTGCTGGATGGCGCAATGGACATTAAGATTATCTATCCTGGCGTTGTTTGCATTCGAGCATTGGAGCAGACGGGTCTTTGCGCAGTTGGCGGTCGCCAGATCGATCCCGCAGCATGCCAATCCAAGTGCCGCTTTCGCTTGGACCTGTCGCTCCGGATCGACGAGGTCTACGAGACTATTGAGGACCTGTTCGACCACTACCACGAGGCCATCGTGGACAAACTCGATTTGCCGCGGAAATTCTTCGCTGCTCAGATCCTCGATCAAGTTGAAATTTTTCCTGAAATCAAGGATCACTATCGCAATGATGATCGCTTCCTTGCCCTGATCAGCAAAGCCGCATGAGCGAACCAGAACTGTCTTTGCAGCAGGCCAATGCGGCGGCGCAACGCGAGAAAATTAGGCGGAAGCTCTCCGCGACGATCGTCCAGATTCGGCGCGAAATTAGAGGGACGGCGGACGCATTGACAGGGCGCTGCCGCTACATTGTCGATCGAGGTGATGGGCCGAAGCAGTTCAAACTATCTAGGCGTGAGGTACTTCGTCGCGCCGACGTAGACAAAAACACTCTCAACAGGCCGTATCACAAGAAATCCCTTCGCGCCGTCGATCGCTTGGTCTCATGGGCAGCAGAAAGGTGTGCAGATCGTGCAAGACCAGCCCCGGTTGCTCACGATGATACGGGAGAAGCCACGGCCGCACAGGAGAAGCCACTTTCATTTGCCAAAAGGGCATTTGCCGAGCGCGATGATATTGCGGAGAAATTTGCCGCGAATGAATATAAGCTCATTCAGGCCGAACGTGATCTCCGAATCTGTCAGATCGAACTGCAATCTGAGAGGGATAAGAACCAGCGCTTGATCGATGAAGTAATTGATCTCAAGCGGGTCATCATCAGCCTGCGCCCAGTCGAGCAGGATAACGTGGTGGATTTCCCTTCGGGCGCGAATAAGTAATGAATTTCGGAGGTTCCGATGCCGCCGTGCATTCTCGCTTTTCTCCGGGAGATCGTCGAGTGACCGTATTGTCCACGTGCCTTTGGTTGCAAATGCGAGATCAGTTCAAAACACCGAAAAACCCATTTTTCTCATTATAGGACAGTCAATTAAATGACAGTCGATGCCAGATTCGGCATTTATAGGCCCTTCTTCGGCAATGGGATTTATATCTATGACTGATCTAATTCAAGTTGTTACGGCGGTTGATGATCCTGCCCTCAACAGAAGTATCGAGATGACTTTGCATTCTGCGGGTTTCAGAACCACAATCGTGCAAGCCCAGGATCGAGCAATGGTGGCGGATGCTGGAGCTGAGATGCTTGATCAAATTCGCGACAACCTCATCAATCCCACTCAAGTGTTCATCCTTCCGCCGAATATTGTGGACCGGATGCATATAAGGGATAGCTTACTCGGAGCATTGGGTCGAGACGCTTCTGATCCGCGTGAGTATGGAGGATATCCGCCAGTCATAATTGTTACCGGCCCGATGATAACTTTGGCCTTACGGCCGAATATATTCTCCATTTCCGAGTTCAACGATTTGAGCACAGATCAGCTGTCTGTTCTCTTCCATTTCGAGGATAGCGTTCATTAAAGCAGACGCCAGAGCGATCTAACCTGGTAAAAAGAACGACGGACGAGAGCCGTCGTCCTTTCATTTTCCGCCCAATTTAATGTCGTGTTCTGCTGATCGCTCTACGCCAACTGCGCGCGTCCGCTCATCTATCCGGTCCAGCATAGCGCGTTTGCGGGGCGTGCGTCGTAAACCCGTGTTACGCATCTGTTTTGCGCGTTCGGGCGTGTCGATGATACCGAGCGTGGTCTTCCGGGCTCGAATGCCGGCCAGAAGGTCGGAGAGGGTGATAATCATTCTGCTCCTTTCTTCGACTTTACATCATTGAGAAGCTTACCGCATTTCGCTCACGGCAGGTGATTCAGTGTAAGCGATGTTCTCAGCCCAC